>DASSNZ010000166.1:0-21597 GCA_035701135.1 Verrucomicrobiia bacterium | reverse complement strand
GCGGTGTTCAGTCCGCTGTTGATTCTCGCGGTGCCGCTTGGCGATCTGGTCTGGGTCGTTTTGATTCGCTGGCGAATGGGAAAACCCTTTTACGTCGGCGACACGAATCACCTTTCGCATCGGCTGGTGAAAACGGGATTGACGCGCACGCGCGCCGTTCTGCTCATCTGGCTGCTCGCACTTCTCATCGGAGCGCTGGCTCTTTTGTAAATTGGAAAATTTTGCGAATCCGAATTCGCCCGGTTGAAAAACAATGGGAAACGCGCGCCGCTCCCCCACCGTTTTTAATCACGCCGGGCCCGGAAATTGGAATTTGAAAACGCTTTCCGATCAACCTTTCAATCGCAACGCCGACTCGCGCAACGGTTCGGCCAAAGGCGTCCCGACGTCCAATTTTCCGTAATCCAATTTGATTACGCGATCCGCGACGTTGAAATATTTATCGTCATGCGAAATCACGAGAACCGTTTTTCCGCGCGCTTTCAGCTCGGGCAAAATCTGCGTGTAAAAAACATTTTTGAATTGCGGATCCTGATCGGAGGCCCATTCGTCAAAGAGATAAAACGGGCGATCTTCCAGATACGCGGTAAGAAGCGCCAGCCGCTTGCGCTGGCCTTGCGAAAGCGCCGTGGTGGACAGCGCTCCGTCCCGGATTTTCACTTTGTGATCCAGATGCAATTGCTCCAGATATTCGCGCGCCTGTTCGTCGAGATTTCCCGCGTCCAATCCTAACAAATTGTCGAAAAGGAAAAAATCCGAAAACACCGCCGAGAACAATTGCCGGAATTCATCGCGGTTCCGGTCGGTGACGATTTTTCCGTCGAGCCGGATTTCGCCGCCTTCCGGCACGTAAAGCCCGCTCACGATTTTGGCGAGCGTGGATTTTCCGCTGCCGTTTCCACCGACCAGAAAAACCAGTTCGCCCGGACGAAACCGCAGATTAATCGGTCCGAGAACGAAATGACTGTCGTCTTTTTCGTGCTGATAAGAATGCGTGACATTGACGAGATCGAGCCGCTCGAACGTGGATTCGTTTTCCGGCCGTTCGATGGAAAATTCCTCGGTCGAGTGATGCGCGAGCGAGATGCCGAGTTTTTCAATTTTCTGCAACGCGACATTCGCGCGGCTGAACAACGAAACACTCGTCATCACTCCCGCAAGCGGCCCCATCAGGAAAAGTGTTGTAATCAGAAATCCGCGCATCGTGTCCGCGCTCAGGCGCGTAATGTTAGGCAGCAGAAAAAGAATCAATCCGATCAACGCGAAATAAAGCAGATGGCTCCAGTTTTGCGCGGCGACGAAGCGGACTTCCGCCGCGACATTGTGCCGTTCGTACGCGTGGGTCGAATCCTGAATGTCCTTGTTCAGAAACGCGCTCCGGCGGTTGCGATGCAGCTTGAGTTCTTTTACGCCTTCGATCAACGCGCGGAAATGTCCGTAAAGCCGGTCGCCTTCCTCGCGCGCCATGTTCACGTGATAAAACGCGCTGCCGACAATCATGCGATAACCAATCGCGCCCAACACAATCACAACGCAAATGCCGGCGAGAATCTGCCAGGAAAGCCAGCCCAGATACGCCGCGCCGCCCAGAAGCATCGTCAAATTCACCAGCACAAACGGAATCGCCAGCAACGCCTGCGTGATATTCGAAACGTCGTCGGTGAGCGCGACAAGAATGCGCGGTCCGCCGAGTTCCTCCAGATGACGCAACGGAACGGAAAGAATTTTCCGGATCAGACCGCGCCGCAAATCGGCAATCACGCCTTGCGCGAAATCCGCGAGCATCGCCTGCGAAATAAAATTCGTGATGATTTTTCCCAATCCAACCGCGATAAAACTCCACATTAAAAACTTCGCGTGCGCCCGCGCGTCGCCGAGCGCCATGTTGACCAGCGCGATCAACGCCGCGTTGCACGCGCCGCTGAGCAACGCGATCGCCGCCGTCGCGATCATCATTCCACGGCAGGTCCGCCAGATAAATTTTATGAGATTCATGCGTTTACGATTTCGGAATCCTGGTTTTTACGGGCCGCGTCCAGGCACATTTGCAACTGGCGCGCGAGGTGTTTCACGTTTGGTTCGATGAAAATATTTTCATGCGAACCGGGAATGTGTTTTACCGCGACACCGCGCGCGAGTTTGCTCCAGCAGAAATCATCCGCCAGCGAGCAGAACAACGGCTGGCCGCGCGTGCGAATCAGCGTCACGGTTCCGGGATACGGTTGCTCGGTGTGATTGACAAGGGCGCGCAGATGAATTTCCCAGAACTTGAGTTCGTGTTTTGGAAAATAACTCGGATCAATCACTTCTTCGAGATCCACGTCGGCTCCCGCGCCGTTTCGTTTCTGAAACGTTCGCAACAATTTCCGCCCTAAAATTCGCGATTTGCGAACGATGAATTTCCGCTGATCCTCGTACGGCTGCCGGACAAAATCCGAGAGCCAATAACAGGCGTTGCGCGCGAACCGAAACGGATAATTCGGCTGCCACCACGTCACGCGCTCGTAACCGGCATTGGATGGAAACGCGTCGAGCAATGCGACCAATCCCACGCGCTCGCCTTCCGAATGAAGTTGCCGCGCCATTTCGTAGGCGACATTTCCACCGAGGCAATAACCGCCGAGAAAGTACGGGCCGCTCGGCTGGAACGCGCGGATTTCCTGGACGTAGTAACGCGCCATTTCCGTGATCGTATCGAACTCCTCCAGCCCGATTTGCCCGCGCGATTTGATTCCGTAAATCGGCTGGTCGTCCGGCATGTGTTTGGCGAGATTTGCGTAGCCCCACAACACGTCGCCGCCCGCGCCATGAACGAGAAAGAGCGGCGGGCGCGAGCCGTTCGGCTGCACGGGAACAATGGGCGAACGCGATTGGGCGTGGTCCGAATTCCCAAGCGCGCGCGCCAGTTGTCCAATCGTCGGAGCCTGAAAAATCGTGACGAGCGGAAATTTCCGGCCAACCAGTTTTTCGATTTCCGCGAACAGCCGGACGGCCAAAAGCGAATGGCCGCCCAGTTCAAAAAAATTGTCGTTCACGCCCACACGCTCGATGCGCAACAGCTTTTCGTAAATCGAACAAAGCTCGCGCTCCAGTTCGGTGGACGGCGCGATGTAACCGTTTGTTTTGCCGGAACGCACGGACGCCTTGGATTCAATCGCCTGGTGAATCGCGAGCGCGTCGCAGGATTCCAGCGCGATGGCGCGGCATTTTGCGAATTTCCCGGATTGCGTTGGCCGGTTCGCGATTTTGCTTTCCGATTTTTCAGCCGGAATTTCCGCGACGCTTTCCGGATTGAAAACCACGTCCGCCGCAAATTCGGCCGGGAAGCGATAAACATATCCGCCGTTCAACGGCTGACGAAACGACGCTCCAACGCTTTGCAAAAAATCGAACGCCGGCTTGTTTTTCGCCGACGGATTGAAACGCACGTCCACGCGATTTTTCTTTTCTTCAACCGCGCGTTTTCCCAGGCGGGCCAGAATTTCGCGCTCAACTCCGCGCCCGAGAACACGACAACTCAAAAGAAATGTCTCCACGTCCAGCGCGCTTTCCGCATTTTTGAAAATCACCACGCCGACAAGTCCGTAATCGCCAAAGCGGTCCTGCACGGAAACCGTCAGGATTTCGCGGTCGGCGGCGAGTTGCTGAATTTCCGTTTCCGAACGGCGAATTGTCGTGCAGTTGAATTGATTTGTGCGATGCGTCAGTTGCGCCACGCGTGGAAGCTGCGCGGCGGACATCGGTTCCACCTGAATTTTCAAATCCAGTCCCGCGACAAAATCCGCAAGGCTCATCGAGGATTTCTGCAATTCCTGGCGTTTTCGATTTTCGCGATAAAGCTCGCCGCGTTTGCGGTCTTCGTCGGTGATTTTAAGCGAATCGAACGCCCAGCAATGTTTCAGGAAATTCGGAATTTTTTCCGGCTCGGGCAACAGCAGCGTGAGCACTTCGGGACAATTCGCCTCGACTTCGGCGCACTCGACCGGATTGTCGTCCACGAAAATAAAACTGTCCAAACCCAGGTTCAATTCGGCGGCCATGGATTTGATATTCTCGGATTTCGGCTGCCAGTTCAGACGCCACGCGGCGAAATGGTCGTGGCGCAACGGCATGTCGAGTCGTTGCGCGAAAACTTCACGCACGTCGTCCTCGTTGTTCTTGCTGCACAGCGCGAGCAATTTTCCAAAATCGTGCTGCGCGCGCATGAATTCCTGAAGCGCGATTCGCGGCGCGTCGAGGCAAATGCCGCGCGCGCCGTCCTCGCCGCAAACGCCGGACCAGAGCGTTTGATCGCAATCGAGAACGATGACTTTGTGCGGCGCGCGCTGAAGCGCGTGAAATTTCCGCGCGATCATCGTGCCGAGCGCGGTGAAAAAAGCCGGCGCGTACGGCACGCGTCCAAGTTCATCGCCGCTCTCATCGTAAAAATCGGCCACCGGATAGGTCTCCAGCAATTCACGCGTTGTCACGACATGAACTCCACTCTCCTTTTCCAATCCGGCAACCGTAAATTCCTCCATCGAATCCAAAATTTCTTTCCGCCGAGAATCCATCGTCGTTT
The DNA here is from genome assembly GCA_035701135.1 of Verrucomicrobiia bacterium. Lineage (GTDB taxonomy): Bacteria > Verrucomicrobiota > Verrucomicrobiia > Limisphaerales > DASXHY01 > DASXHY01. Next base: position 17,036 of record DASSNZ010000166.1, on the reverse strand, counting down.
TTCTGGACGCGGGACAAAAGAGAACCAAAAACGGAACGGCGGTCCGCGACGCGGCGGATTTCACGGCGGCCACAAATTCGGCCGCGATTTTTTCCGCGTCTTCCAGGCGATTGCCGTCGTTTCCTTCCAGCCAATCCTCCGGTCGCACGAGCAAAATATTCAGTCCGCGCGAATTCGCCGCCAATTCGCTCGTTGGATCGAGCAGTTGCTGAAAAATTTGGTTGAACGGCGCGAACTTCGCTTCGGCCTGAATTTCCAGTTCCTTGAACCAATATCGCAGCGATTCCTCGACGGGTTCGGCGGTGAATGTCGCGGCGATTTGAACAACCTGCCTGCGATTCCGATTTCGAGATTTCGCGGACTGGATTTGAAGCGGTTCCGGAATCGCGCAATCCGCAAGCCGAGTTTCCGGTTTTGAAATTATCGTTTCCAAAACATTTTGGAACAGCGCGAGAAATTGCTCAATCGTTCCGGCTTCGAACAAATCGGTTTTGTATTCGCACGCGATGGAAAGTCCGCGTTCGTCCAGTTCCGCTTCAAAGCGCAAATCCAACAACGGCGCTTCCAGTTCCGTCGGAAGAGTCGAAGTCTGCAATCTTTCGCTCCGGAAAATCTGCGCCGGAAAATTTTGCAACAACAACGCGACGTTATAGAGCGGATTCTGATCCAGCCGCCGCTGAGGATTGACCGCTTCGACGATTTTTTCAAACGGACAATCCTGATGCGATTGCGCGTCGAGCACGGTGGATTTGACTTCCGCGAGAAGTTCGCTCCCGGATTTTGTGTCGCCGGCCTGAACGCGAACCGGCAAAAAATTCATGAAACAGCCGATCACATTTTCCAGCTCGCGATGATTTCTTCCCGCGACAACCGTTCCAATCACCATGTCGTTTTGACGCGTCCATTTTTGCAGCGATGCCGCGAGCGCGGTCATCAACAAAACAAATGGCGTCGCGCCCTCGCGCTGACTGAAGGAAACCAGCGTATTGGAAAATTCCGGCGGCAATTTCAATATCTGCCGCGCGGCGCGGCGCACGATGGCGTTGGACGTTGAAAAATCCGCCGGCAAATCAAGCGACGCCGGAGCGCCCGCTAGTTTCCGTTTCCAGTATGCGAGTTCGTTTTCGAGAATCGTTCCCTGCATCCATTGCCGTTTCCAATGTCCGAAATCCGCCGGTTGAATCGGCAAATCCGCGAGCGCGGGCGCGGGTTTTCCGGCGCTGAACGCATCGTAAAACGCCTGCAATTCCTGGAACAAAACCGTCAGCGACCAGCCGTCGGAAATCGTGTGGTGCATCACGACCAGCAGCGCGTGCTCCTCCGCGTCCAATCTCGCGAGATGAACGCGAAAGAGCGGACCGGCGGAAAGATCGAACGCGCGTTGCGATTCCGTGTTCAGCCATTTTTGCAATTGAACTTCGCGTTCTTCGGCGGAGGCGGATTCTAAATTTGTTAGCTGCAAAATCGCCGGCGCGGGCGGCGCGATTTTTTGAAACAATTCGCCGTTGGAGTAATGCAATGTCGTTCTCAGCGCTTCATGCCGCGACGCGATTTCATCGAACGCGCGTTGCAACGACGCGAGATCAAGCGGGCCTTTCAGGCGCAACGCGACCGGAACGTTGTACGCGTGATTTCCAGGCTCGAGTTGATCGAGAAACCACAATCGTTCCTGCACGAAGGAAACCGCGAGGCGTCCCTCGCGCGAAATGGATTGCAGCGGCAGAATGGGGATTTGATTTTGCGTCCACGCGCCGGAAGCCAATCCTTTGGCGAGCGATTCAATTGTCGGCGCATCGAACAAACTGAATAACGGCAACTCGACTTTAAACGTTTCGCGAATTCGCGAAATCACCTGAATCGCGATGAGCGAATCGCCGCCGAGTTCGAAAAAGTTGTCCTGCGCGCCCGCTTTTTCGACGCGCAACACTTCGCGCCAGATCGCCGCGATCTGTTCCTCCACGGGATTTCGCGGCGCGACAAAATTCCGGCGCTCGTCCTCGCGTCCGTTGTCGGGATCGGGAAGCGCCGCGCGATTCACTTTTCCATTGGGCGTGAGCGGAAGAGATTGAAGAAAAACAAATGCCGACGGAACCATGTATTCGGGCAGACGCGCTTTCGCAAATGCGCGAAGTTCCTCGACGCCCGCGGTTTTGCCCGAATGCGCAACGACGTACGCGACGAGTTGTTTGTTCCCGGCGCTATCTTCACGGACGACGACCACGACTTCGCGCAGATTGGAATTTTTGCGAAGCGCGGTTTCGATTTCGCCGAGTTCAATCCGGTAGCCGCGCAATTTCACCTGATGATCAAGGCGCCCGAGAAATTCCAGATTTCCGTCCGCGCGCCAGCGAGCGACATCGCCGGTTTTGTAAAGGCGCGTTCCCGGTTTGAACGGATTGGAAATAAATTTTTCGGCGGTCAATTCCGGACGATTCAAATAACCGCGCGCGAGCTTGTCGCCGCCGATGTGAAGTTCGCCGGGAATTCCGATCGGCGTCGGCTGCCGATTTGCATCGAGCAAATAAACCTGCTCGTTCGCGAGCGGACGCCCGATGGTTGCCGGCTCGTTCGCCCGGCGCAAAGTGAACGTGGAATACGTCGTCGTTTCCGAAGGCCCGTAAAGATCATAAACTTTTTCCACGGCGGTCTCGGAATAAATCTGGTTCACGAGCGACGTCGCGAGCGGCTCGCCGGCAAGATTCACCACGCGGACGGACGGTGGAATGCCTTTGACACGCAACAACGCGCGAATCGCAGACGGTACGGTGTTGACCAGCGTGACGCGGTTCGCGGCGGGAAGCTCCGGCAACGCGAGCGCATTTTCCGCGAGAATCACCGTTCCGCCCCAGCTTAATGGCGTGAACATTTCGAACACGGACAAATCGAAACAAACCGATGTGCAGGCCAGAACGCCCGACAATTCCTCCGCCGTGAAAACATCGCGCGCCCAGCTCATCAACGCCACCGCGCCGCGATGTTCGAGCGCCACGCCTTTCGGTTTTCCGGTCGAACCGGAAGTGTAAATCACGTAAGCGAGATCATTTGCGGTCGGCGAAACAAAAATATTTTCCGCGCTGTTCGAGCGAATGCGCGGCCAATCGGAATCAATACAAACCACATGCGTCCCGCGCGGCGGATGAATTTCCCGCAGCGATTCCTGCGTGAGCAAAACCGGAGCGCGCGTGTCTTCGAGAATGAATTTGAGCCGTTCCTTCGGATACGCCGGGTCCATTGGCACGTACGCGCCGCCGGCTTTGAGCACGCCGAGAATTCCCACGAGCAAACGCCAGGTGCGTTCCAGGCAGATTCCGACAAGCACGCCGGGCCTGACGCCGAGCGAGCGCAAATGACACGCGAGTTGATTGGCGCGCGCGTTGAGTTCACCATAGCTCAATTGCTGATCGCCGGCGATCAACGCGGTTGCTTTTGGAGAACGCCGCGCCTGTTCTTCGAACAGATGAATCAGCGTCGCGTTTTTCGGATACGGTTTTTCGGTCGCGTTCCATTCAACCAGAATCCGCCGCGATTCGGCTTCGGGCATCAACGGCAAAACAGAAACGCGCTCCGCCGGATTTCGCGACGCGCTTTCGAGCAGTGTTTCGAAATGGGAAATCAGCCGCGCAATTCTGTCGGATTTGAAAAGCGCGGTGCTGTATTCGATCCAGCCGGAAAGCCCATCCGCATTGCGGGACAAATGCAGATGCAGATCCAGTTTCGATGTGAAATTGTCCAGGCCGATCGGCGTAAATCGGATTTCCGCCGCCTCGGTTTCCGTGAGTGGCGTTTCATCGTAATCAAAAATCACCTGGAACACCGGCGTGTAACTCGCATTGCGCGGCGGATGCAGTTCGGAAATCAATTTTTCAAACGGCAAATCGCTGTGCGCCAGCGCGTCGGAAGTCGTTTTGCGAAGGCGATTCAAAAATTCCTCGAAGGTCGGATCGCCGGAAAGATCGCCGCGAAACGCGACGAGATTGTCGAATTTGCCGATGACATTTTCGAATTCCGCTCCGGCGCGTTTTGAAATGCTCGAACCGACAACGATGTCCGCGCTTCCGCTGTAGCGCGACAGGAGCGTTTGAAAAACCGCAAGCAAAACCGTGAACGGCGCGCAATCGTATTTCCGGCTGAGTTCTTCAACGGCAATCGAAAGATGTTTCGGCAACTCGATCACCTGCCGCGCTCCGGCATCGCTCTGATGCGCCGGACGCGGGAAATCCGCCGGAAGATCAAGAAGCGCGGGCGCGTCGGCGAGTTGCTTTTTCCAGTAATCGAGATGCGCCGGTTCGTTGACGGGATTTGGCGCGCTTTTTTCCAATGCCTCGGCGTACGTGAGTGGCAACGGTTTTAAATTCGGGACTGCGCCATTTGCAAATGCTTCGTAAAGCCGCACCCATTCGGCAAACAAAATGCGGACGGATTGCGTGTCGCAGGCGATTCCGTTGGTGAGCATCAAAAGAACGTGTTCGCGATCCGCCATTCGCAGCAGCGTCGGCCGCAGCATCGGGCTGAACATCACGTAGGTTTTGCGCGCCGATTGCGCGGCAATTTCTCTCATGCGCGATTCGCGTTCGGCTTCGGGCAAATCGCGAAGGTCCGTGACGGGCAGCAGAATTTCCCGCGGCTGACAAACAATCTGCGTTGGAAATCCGTCTTCCACGGGAAACACGGTCCGAAGCGCCGGGTGACGCCGCGCCAGTTCCGTCAGGCTTTTTTCGAGCGCGGACAGATTCAATTCGCCCTGCAATCGAAACGCGGTGGAAATGTTGTAGGAGGATTGTTCCGGCTCGAATTGATCAAGGAACCAGATGCGTTGCTGCGCGGGCGTAAGCGGCAAATGATTCCCCTTGGACACGCGCGAAACCGGAAGCACCGGCTGGGTCGGATTTGCCGCGTCCGAAAGCCGCTCGGCGAGCGCGGCGATTGTCGGCGACACGAAAAAATTCGCAAGAGAAAGCTCCACCTGCATCGTTTCGCGCATTCGCGAAATCACCTGAATTGCCAGAAGCGAATGGCCGCCAAGATCAAAAAAATTGTCGTGAATGCCGATTCGATTCAGCGCGAGCACTTCGCACCAGATGCTCGCGAGCACTTCTTCGACGGGATTTCGCGGCGCGACGTATTCCTGGTCCAGTTCGGGCCGCGCGTTTCCCGGCGCGGGCAACGATTTGCGGTCCACTTTTCCGCCGGGCGTCAACGGCATTGAGGCGACGCTCACAAAAACCGACGGAACCATGTGCGCCGGAAGTTTTGATTTCAGAAAATGCCGCAGATCATTTCCGGCGACCGACGCGTCGCGCGAACTGAAATACGCGACAAGCCGTTTGTTTCCCGGAGAATCCTCGCGCGCCAGAACAACGGCTTCCTTGATGGCCGGATGGAGGCGAAGCGTATTTTCGATTTCGCCCGGTTCGATTCGATAGCCGCGAATTTTTATCTGCTCGTCTTTTCGTCCGATAAATTCGATTTCGCCATCCTCGCGAATTCGGGCGAGATCACCCGTCGCGTAAAGCCGCTCGGATTCAATTTCCGAAAACGGGTTTGGAATAAATTTTTCGCCGGTCAATTCGGGACGATTCAAATAACCACGCGCCACGCCGGCGCCGCCGATGAACAATTCTCCGGTTTCACCCAACTCGGCGATTTTCCGCTCCGAATTTAAAATCAGCGCCGAAGTGTTCGCCAGCGGATGGCCGATTGGAATCGCGTCGTTTTCGGATTCCGCCAGATGCGATGTGGCGGTGACGGTCGTTTCGGTCGGGCCGTAAGAGTTGATCAATTTCACGCCGGAGCCGACGAATTTCCAGCGCCGCCACGCGCTTTCAGAAGCTTTTTCTCCGCCGATGACGACGAGCCGGACGCATTCGGGCAATTTTTCCTTTTCGAGATGTTCGGTCAACTCATGCCAGTAAGCGGTTGGAATATTTAAAACACTCAACTGCTCGCGCCTGACAAATTCAAAGAAATGCGTCATGGACGAAATCGCCTCATCCGTGCGCAACACCAGCGCGCAACCGTTCAGCCAAGCGGGAAAAATTTCCTCGACGGAAATATCAAAGCTGAACGCGCTGAACTGCAAAATGCGGTCCGCGCTTTGCAAACGATATTCGCGCGCAATCGCAAAATTGTGATTCAGCAGCGAACGATGCTCAATCTGCACGCCTTTCGGAGCGCCGGTGGAGCCGGACGTGTAAATGACGTAGGCGAGATTTTCGGGCGCAGCGGCGCAAATCGGATTGGATTTGGATTGTTTTCCAATTTCCTTTTGCTCATTCGCGTCGTCCAGACAAACGACCCGCGCTTCATTTGTTTTCAATCCCGAAACGCAATTGGAATCCGTGATAAGCACGCGCGCTTTGGAATCCGCCAGCATGTAATCGAGTCGCTCGGCCGGATACGAACGGTCGAGCGGAACATAAGCGCCGCCGGATTTCAGAACCGCGAGCAGCGCGACCGGCAATTCAAGCGAACGCTCCAGGCAGACCGCGACCAGCGTTTCGGGTCCGACGCCGAGCGATTGCAGATGTCGCGCGAGTTGGTTGGCGCGCGAATTCAATTCCGCGTAGGTCAATTCGGAATTTTCAAAACGCAACGCCGCGGCGTTCGGAGTGCGCGCGGCCTGCGATTCAAAATGAGCGGCGTACGATTTTTCCAAAGGAAATTTCACGCGCGCACCAATGCTCACGCTCCATTTTTCTTCGGGCGCGGAGGAAATGAGATTTTTTTGCTCACGGGATTTTTCGAGAACATCGGCGAGTTGCCGCGCGAGCGTTTCGACGCAGGGTTCTTCGAGAATTTTTTCGTGCACGCCGGGAACGATGTGAATCTCCACGCCGCCTTTCGCGAAATCGTTCCAGCCGTAATCGGCGTCAAACGAGCAGAGCAACGGATGGCCCGAACTGCGAAAAAGGTGAACGCGCCCGTCGAACGGTTTCGGCTGATACGTCACCAGCGCGCGAATGTGTTCCTCCCAGAGCTGGCGCTGCTCGTCGGAGTAGGATGAAAGATCCACGAATTCGCCGGCGTCCACGGCGGCTTTTGCTTTTCGTGAATGACCCAGCAACCGATAGGCGCGGCGGATGAGCAATTGTTTTTTCCAGCGGAAAAATCCTCGGCGCTGCGGACGCGTCCAGCTTAAAAAATATTTCGTCCAGTAACACAGGTTTTTCAGAAAGCGCAAAAACCATCGGGGCGAAAAGGAAACGCGCGAGTAACGCGAATTCGCCGGCGAACAATTGAACAACGACAGGTTCGCAATTTCCTCGCCCTGTTCCCGAAGCTGGCGCGCAATTTCGTACGCGATGTTGCCGCCGAAACAGTAGCCGCCGAGATGATACGGCCCGCGCGGCTGAATCGCGCGAATGTCGGGAATATACCGCGCCGCCATTTTTTCAACCGTTTGAAATTCTTTTTCGCCGCCGGAATTTTGCGCGCGAATTCCGTACACCGGCTGCTCCGATCCGAGATGACGCGAAAGGTTCACATAACCCCAGAACATTCCACCGCCCGCGCCGTGAACGAAAAAAACCGGCGGCTTTGAACCTTTCGGCTGGATTTCCACAATCGAACTTCCGGACGCCGCGTTGTCCTCCTGAATTTCCTTGCGAAGAATCGCCGCAAGCTGCTCGATGGTCTGCGCCTGGAAAATGGTCGCGACGCGAAGTTTCCGGGCGAACGCTTTTTCAATCTGCGCGATAACGCGCACCGCCAGAAGCGAGTGGCCGCCCAGTTCGAAAAATTTGTCCCGAATGCCGATGGGCCGGACGGCGAGAACGTTTTCCCAGATGCGCGTCAACTCGGTTTCCACGGAATCGCGCGGCGTGGCGTAGGATTTTTCCAGTTCGGGCCGGCCATGATCCGGTTCGGGCAGCGCGGCGCGATCCACTTTTCCGTTCGGCGAAAGCGGCAACGAATCCAATCGGATGAACGCCGATGGAATCATGTAATCCGGAAGTTTTTCGCGAAGAAAACTTTGCAATTCCGAAACGCCCGGCGCGCTGCCGTCGCGCGGCGCAAAATACGCCGCGAGTTTTTTTCCGGCTCCGTTCACGCGCACCGTGACGGCGCAATCTTTCACGCTGTCGTGTTGCGAAAGAACGGATTCGATTTCGCCGGGTTCGACGCGAAAGCCGCGAATTTTCACCTGATGATCAAGCCGGCCAAGAAACTCCAATTCGCCGTCCGCCGTCCATCGCGCGAGATCGCCGGTTTTGTAAAGCCGCTCGGAACCGGCGCCGTCGCGAAATGGATTCGCGATAAATTTTTCCGCATCGAGATCGCGCCGGTTCCAATAACCGCGCGCCAAACCGTCGCCTGCCAGATGCAATTCGCCCGGAACACCAATCGGAACCGGATTCAAATACGCGTCGAGCACATAGCATTGCGTGTTCGAAATCGGCTTTCCAATCGGCACAGAAAAATCCTCTTCCCCAACGGAGCGAACGTCGTGCCACGTCGAGAACGTGGTGTTTTCCGTCGGGCCGTAAACGTGCAGCAGTTGCGCGGGCGGATGTTGAAGAACGACGCGCGCCCATTTTGGATCCACGGTTTCGCCTCCAAACATCAGCACGCGCAACGTCGCAAAAGCATCCGGCGCTTCGGCGGCAATCTGGTTGAACAACGCCGTCGTGAGAAACATCACCGAAATTTTTTCGTCGCGCAGTTCACGCGCGAAATCACGCGCGGAAAGCGTGATGTCTTTGGAAATTCCGACAAGCCGCGCGCCGTTCAGAAGCGCGCCCCAGATTTCAAACGTCGCGGCGTCGAACGAGGCATTGGAAATCTGCGCGATTCGATCCGACGGCGTGAGTTGAATGTAATTGGTGTTCCGGACGAGCCGGACGATGGCGCGATGCGGAACGGCGACGCCTTTCGGCCGGCCGGTCGAGCCGGACGTGTACATCACGTAAGCGAGGTTTTCCGGAGTGATTCGGTTTGGAAGATTCGACGCGCTTTCGCGAGCGATCAATTCCCAATCCGAATCAAGACAAATGACGCGCGCAGTTGTTGTCGGAAGATGATTCAGAAAATTTTGGTTCGTGATCAGCACCGGCGCGTTTGAATCCTCCAGCATGAACGCGAGCCTCGGTTTCGGATAGCCCGGATCGAGCGGCACGTACGCGCCGCCGGCTTTGAGAATCGCGACCATCGCAACGACCATTTCCGGCGAGCGTTCCATGCACAGGCCGACCGGCGTGTCCGCGCCGATTGAAAATGTTTTGAGATGCCGGGCAAGCTGGTTGGCGCGCGTGTTCAATTCGCGCCAGGTCAAAGTTTTTTTTCCAAACGAAACCGCGACGGAATCCGGCGAACGCTCGGCCTGGATTTCAAACAATTGCGCGACGGTTTTCTCGCGCGGATAATCGGTCGGCGCGAAATTCCAATCCGAGAGAAATTGACGCCGCTCGCCGCCGGTGAGAATCGGGAATTGCGAAATGCGCCGGGCAGGATTGGCGATAATTTCCGACAGCAACGTTTCAAAATGAAGCAACAGGCGTGAAATCGTTTCGCGATTGAACAAACCGGAATTGAATTCGGCTTTCGCTATGAGTTTTTCGCCGGTTTCCTGCACGACAAAAGTCAGGTCGAATTTGGACGTGTCGGTGTCGGCCTCCAGAAATTCCAGCGTCACGCCCGGCCAATGCAGTTTCTCGAACCCATTGTTTTGCACGGCGAACATCAGCCGCGTGAACGGCATGTGATCGAGTGTGCGTTCCGGACGCAGTTCCTCGACGAGTTTTTCAAACGGCAAATCCTGATTGCTGATCGCGCCCAACGTTGTTTCGCGAATGCGCAGGAAAAGTTCCTCGAAAGTCGGATTCTCCGAAAAATCCGTCCGCAGCAAAAGCGTGTTGACGAAAAAGCCGATGAGGCCCTCGGTTTCGATACGCGTGCGGCCGGCGACGGGAGTTCCGACAACAATATCGTTCTGGCGCGTGTAACGATGCAAAAGCGTTTTGAAGGCGGCGAGCAAAACCATGAAGGAACTTCCGCCGCGGCGCTCGGCGAATTCGCAAACCGCCCGGCAAAGTTCCGCGGGCAACTCACGCGATTCGCTTCCGCCGGAAAATGTCGGCAGCGCGGCGCGCGGGCGGTCGGTTGGAAGTTCCAAAACCGGCGGATTTCCGCGCAATCGCTCGCGCCAATAGGCGAGTTGATTTTCAACAATTTCGCCGCTCAAAGACTCGCGCTGCCAGAGCGCGTAATCGGCATATTGAATGGGCAGTTCGGGAAGACGCGGCGGATGATTTTTTACGCGCGCCTCGTAAAGCGCGGTCAATTCCTTGAAGCAAACTTTCAGCGACCATTCATCCGAAACGATGTGATGCAGGTTCAGCAGGAATAAATGTTCGGTTTCGCCCAGGCGCAACAATGCCGCGCGCAGCAACGGACCGGAACTCAAATTGAAAGGACGATTGATTTCCGACCGGACGATTTGTCGCGCGTCCAGTTTTCGCTTTGCGTCGGGAATTTTTGTCAAATCATGAAACGCAATTTTTACATTCACATCGCCGTCCACGACCTGCACGGGATCGCCGTCGGCGGAAACGAATCGCGTTCGCAGAATTTCATGGCGTTCGGCAAGTTGATGGAGCGAATGCTGCAGCGCGTCGGAATCGAGATGGCCATCCATGCGAACGAGCATCGGCATGTTGTAAAGCGCGCTGTCGGGTTCGAGTTGATCGAGAAACCATAAACGCTGCTGCGCGAACGAAAGCGGAACGCGCGGCGCATCTTCGGCGGCCTGGCGCAGGCGCTCGGCGAGCAGCGCGCGTTTCGTCATTTCATCGGCATCCGGTTCTGTGTTCGAAACAATCATTTAATTAACGCGTATTCGGTTCAATCGCTGGCGCGCGCCGGCGCTTTTCTCAACCCTGGTATTTGTTCCAGAAGGACGTTGCGCTTCTGTGGAATTGACAGGGTAAGCTATCGGCAAAACGGTTCATCGCGCGATTGGCCTGAATCGTATTGACGCCTCCGCGCCCGGCGAATCGGTCACGTTTGCGAATGGAAAATAAAGTTGCTGGAGAGAACATTGGATTGCATTTGCCCCGAACAGGTCGGTTGAATATTCGAGACGCCCTGAATCCCGGCAATCGGTTTTCTCCAGCAAAATTGTATTTGAGCGCGAATAACAGCAGGTCGGGCGGCCATTCGCGATTTTTCGCCGGGCGCGCTTTTCCGATGTCAAATTCACTGATTTTTTCTTCGTCCAGGTTCCCATACGGTGATTTGAGCGTAGTCTGCGATGTCGGACGCCAGAAGTGGGTGAACCCCTAACGGCTTTGGCGAAAAGACCCCAAATATATTTCTACCAGCGGCGTTTTTCATGAGAAGTTTCGCCGACGTGGAATTTTCTTAACGCTCAGTCGCCGAGAACGCGAAGGCGCGCAGAGAGTATTTTGATAAATCAAAATTCTCGAAAAAGTTTTTCAACTTTCCCTCCGCGCAACTCAGCATTCTCCGCGACTCTGCGTTAAATTATCGGACGGACGTTTTGGAAATTCGCAAACGGATGCTCGCGCAATCGTGTTTAATCGAACCTGAAATCCTGGTTCTCGAAAAACCCATTCCTTGACTCACTGTTCGGCGTTTCTATTATACGCGCTTCGTTTCGAGTTGGTTTTTGAAATTGAAAACACACGATGAGCACAATCTATGATATTCAGGCGCGTGAAATTCTTGATTCACGCGGTAATCCCACAGTGGAAGTTGACGTAATTCTCGCCGGCGGCGCAGTTGGCCGCGCGGCGGTTCCGTCGGGCGCAAGCACCGGCGAGCATGAAGCAATCGAATTGCGCGACGGCGATAAAAAACGTTTCGGCGGCAAAGGCGTTTCCAAAGCCGTCAAAAACGTCACCGAAAAAATCCTGCCCGAACTTCAAGGCGTGGACGCGCTGGATCAATTGACGGTTGATCGAATCATGCTGGATCTGGACGGAACGGAAACCAAATCGAAACTCGGCGCGAACGCAATTCTCGCCGTCTCGCTCGCCAACGCAAAAGCCGCCGCGGAAGCCATCGGCATTCCACTTTTCAAATATCTCGGCGGACCGAACGCGAAAATTCTTCCAGTTCCAATGGCCAACGTCATCAACGGCGGCGCGCATTCGGACGCGCCAATTGATTTTCAGGAATTCATGATCATGCCGCTCGGTTTGCCGACTTTCAGCGAAGCGTTGCGCGCCATCACCGAAACCTTTCACGCGCTGAAATCTGTTTTGAAGAAAAAAGGTTGCAGCACGGCCGTCGGCGACGAAGGCGGATTCGCGCCGAAACTCGGCAGCGTGGAAGAAGCGATTGAGGCGATGCTTCAAGCCGTCAAGGATGCCGGATATAAACCGGGCAAAGATATTTATCTCGCGCTGGATGTCGCGGCGTCGGAATTTTACGACGGCAACGGAAAATATACTTTCAAAAAATCCACCGGCGAAACCGTCAAAGGCGACGACCTCGTGAATTTCTACGCGAAGCTGGTTGGAAAATATCCGATCGTTTCCATCGAGGACGGCTGCGCGGAAGGCGATTGGACGACGTGGAAAAAATTGACCGACAAAATCGGCGATAAAGTCCAACTCGTCGGCGACGATTTGTTCGTGACCAACGTGAAGTTTCTCCGCAAGGGAATTGAAACCGGCACGGCGAATTCCATTTTGGTGAAAGTAAATCAAATCGGTTCGCTCACCGAAACGCTCGACGCCGTTCAACTCGCGCAATTCAATAAATACACCGCCGTTCTTTCGCATCGCTCCGGCGAAACCGAAGACGCGACCATCGCGGACATTGCGGTCGCCACGAACTGCGGCCAGATCAAAACCGGTTCCTTGAGCCGTTCGGACCGTTTGGCGAAATACAATCAACTGCTGCGAATCGAACAGTTGCTCGGCAAAAACGCGATTTTCGCCGGCCGCACCGCTTTGCCGAAAGGAAAATAAATCGCAAATTCGCCCGACGAACTTTTGCAGTTGCACGAAAACCGGAGTCGGGAAACTGTCTCCGGTTTTTTCCTGACCGCAATTCGCAAAAATAAATCTCGCCCAAAGCCTTGCGCTCGTGATTAACTCTGGCCGAAATGGTCGCGTTGCGGCAGGTCAAATCAATGGCCGGACAATTTTTGATTCAGATGTTGCGCACAAGCCGATTACAATCGCGATGCGGCACACGGACATCGAAGTCGTTTGTCAACTAGCGCTATGTCGTGGATTGAACATTTGCATTCCACCAACTGGAACCACGCAACCAGTGTTTTCTTCTGCGCGTATCTGCTGGGCTGTTTTACTTCCGGTTATTACCTCGTCCGTTGGGTCACGGGAAAAGACATCCGCGAAATCGGCAGCGGCAACGTCGGCGCCCGAAACGTCGGACGCGTTCTCGGCAAAACCGGATTTTCGCTCACCGTTTTTTTTGATTTCGGCAAAGGAATGCTCGCGGTCTGGGCCGTGCGCCATTTCATGCCGGACGACGAACTGATTCTGACCGCGATGCTCGGCGTCGTCGCCGGCCATATCTGGCCGGCGCAACTGCGTTTTCGTGGCGGCAAAGGAATGGCGACTTCGCTCGGCTCGCTGGTGGTTTATGATCCGCAACTGGCGCTGGCATTCGCGATTTTATTTTTCTGCCTTTTCGCTCTGTCGCGCCGCTCTGTTTTGCCGGGCCTTTTCGCGCTGGCGTGCGTTCCGTTCGCCGACATGGCATTGGGAGACACTCCCGAAAAAATTATTTTTCTTTCCATCTGGGCCGGGCTGGTCCTTTTGGCGCATCGCAAAAATTTCGTTGAGGAATTCGCGCAATTGGCGGGCCGCCGCCGGCATCAACACGATCAAACCCTATGAATTCACGCCAGCCACTCGTTTTCAAATTCGCGACGGAAGATTGGGAATTCGAGCAGATCCACCGCCTCAATTACAAAACGTTCGTCGAGGAAATTCCGCAACACGAACGCTCGCCGTCGCAACGGCTGGTGGACAAATTTCACGCGGAGAACACTTACCTCATTTGCCTTTCCGGAAAAAAAGTCGTCGGCATGTTGGCCGCGCGCGGGAACCGGCCTTTCTCGCTCGATGCCAAAGTTCCAAATCTGGATTCCTATCTTCCGCCCGGCTTGAAAGTTTGCGAAACGCGCCTGCTGGCCATCGAAAAACAATTTCGCGGCGCGCAGGTTTTGCAGGGACTTCTCGCCCTGCTCTGGCAGCACAGCATCGAGCGCGGCTACGAAATGTCGGTCATTTCGGCGACCACGCGGCAGCTTAAATTGTATCAGCACCTTGGCTTCGTGCCGTTCGGCCCGGTCGTCGGTTCCGAAGGCGCGCAATTCCAGCCGATGTATGTCACGATGGAAACCTTCGAATCCAGCGCGCGCGATTTTTTGCGTTCCTCGCCTTCGCGCTCGTTTCAGGCCGGAACGGTAAATTTCCTTCCCGGCCCGGTCGCGATCAAACGCGAAGTGCGCCGCGCGTTTGAGCAACCGGCGGAATCGCACCGCGCCGACGTGTTCATGCAGGATTTCCGCGCGACAAAAAATGTGCTTGCGGATCTGGTTCGCGCGAAAAACGTGGAACTGTTTCTCGGCTCCGGCACGCTCGCGAACGATGCCATCGGCGCGCAGCTTTCGCTCGAAAACACGCGCGGAATTGTCCTGAGCAACGGAGAATTCGGAAATCGTCTGTTGGATCAGGCGCGGCGTTTTCAACTGCAATTTGACGCCGTGGAATTTCCGTGGGGCGCGCCGCTGGATTTCGCCGCAATCCGAAAAGCGCTGGAACGCTCCCCCGCTCCACGCTGGCTGTGGTGCGCGCATTGCGAAACTTCGACCGGAATTTTGAACGATCTTGCCGCGTTGAAAACGCTTTGCGATGAATTTGAAACGAAACTTTGTCTGGATTGCATCAGTTCCATCGGCACGATTCCCGTGGATTTGACCGGCGTTTATCTGGCCTCGTGTTCCAGCGGAAAAGGACTGCGCTCGTATCCGGGAATTTCGATAGTGTTTCACCACCACGAAATCGCGCCTCAGCCAAATCGCATCCCCCGTTATCTCGATCTCGGTTATTACGCGCAACAGGACGGCGTGCCGTTCACCTTTTCGTCGAATCTTCTCCACGCGCTGCACGCGGCGACGCGGCATGTGGATTGGGAAAAACGTTTTGCGGACATCGCGGGTCATGCGGTTTTCCTTCGCGAACAACTTGGCGAACTCGGTTTTCAATTGATCGGAAAATCCGGCGAAACTTCGCCCGCCGTTTTCACCATCGCGCTTCCGCCGGAAATGAATTCGGTGAAAACCGGCGAGTTGATTCAGGAAGCCGGCTATCTTTTGAGCTATAACAGCGAATATCTCCGGCGCAAAAACTGGATTCAGATCTGCCTCATGGGAGAATGCGCGCGCGAAAAAATCGTCTCGCTTCTGAACGCTCTGAACCGTGTTTGCCTTAAACGCAACCGCCGCGAGGAAATCGCGACGCAATAATTTTCATTTCAATTCCGGCAACGTCAGATCCGAAACCGAATTCGGAAAAAAAAATCCGCTCAGATTCCACTCGGAAAGGTTTCCGGCGATTCTCCGGAAACCCATTGCGCGGTGGGTTCCAGCGGCTCGACGGCGCTGGTTTCGTCGAAGTGAATCACCGCGTCGAATTGCCCCGGAAGAAACGCGTCGAAATAATGGCTGATGCGCTCGCTTTCGGGCAGATAAATCACGCCGATCGCGCGCTCCAATCGCTCGCGGCGGATGTATTGCGAAACTTCGCCGTTTTTCAAAAGCAAATAAAAATTGCCAAGCTCGGTTTCGTGAAACAGCCGTTCGTAACTGTCGGCCAACGCGCGTCTCACCCGTTTCCGTTCCGCGGGCGCGCCCCAATCCGAAGCAGCGGTCACGGTTCCCGAAAATGTGGTAAATCCGATCAATACCGCCGCGCCGCCGTAGCGTTCCCGCAAAAGCTGGCCGACGTTCCATTCGCCGCGGTGCGTCATCTGCGTGGCGCGCGCGTCGCCGAGATGCGAATTGTGCGCCCATAAAACAATTTTCGGACGCTTCACGTCGCGGTCGAGATGCGCAACCAGCGCGCGAAGAGTTTCCACCATGTGCCGGTCGCGCAGATTCCACGAATCCACCCGGCCACGAAACATCGAGCGATAATATTCCTCGGCGTTTTTCACGAGACGCGCGTTTTGTTCCGCGAAGAAAAATTCATCCTCGCCCATTCGCCCGCCGCGTCGCTCGAATTCCATCGCCTTCCGCTGCATTTCGACAAGCTGATTGACGACGTAACGCTCGCACGGCTCGGTCAAACCCACGCTCGCCGCGTATCCGTATCCCTGCGTGTCTTCACCATAATGCTCAAAACAAGCATAACGATGGCGCGCGCGTTTGGCGGCTTCGGGATCCACCTTGTCCAGATATTTCAAGACGGCTTCGATGGACGCGTTCAGGCTGTAAAGATCCAGGCCGTAAAATCCCGCGCGCTTTTTCGGGTCGAGCGAAGCGTTTCGAATGCGGAGCCATTCGATGAATTCCACCACGTCGGAATTGCGCCACATCCATGTTGGAAATCTCTGAAAACCTGCCAGCGCGCGCTCGGCGTTCGGATCATCGCCGGTATGACGAACAAAATGATTCACGCGATACGCATCCGGCCAGTCCGCTTCCACGGCGACGGCGTTGAAATTTTTTTCTTCGATCAGCCGACGGGTCAATTGCGCGCGCGTCCGATAAAATTCGTGAGTGCCGTGAGACGCTTCGCCGAGCAAAACGAATTGCGCGTCGCCGATCATGTCCAGCAATGGATCGAAATCCTCCGTTTCGCCCGCGATTTTGAAAGCGCATTCGCGAATGGATTCGAGAACAGAATCGACAACCACGGCGGGCATGTGAAAACTCCGTTAATGCGCGAACGCTCTTTGTTCCTGAACGCGGCGCGCGCGGCGTTCATGCGCGGCGTGATTCAAAAGATTTTCAACCTCGTCATCGGTGGTCGGCAGAAAATTCGCGTACCAGGTGCCAACAGCAAAAAACGGTTCCGGTGTGTCGCCGCAAATCA
>DASSNZ010000165.1:0-5649 GCA_035701135.1 Verrucomicrobiia bacterium | reverse complement strand
GCGTGAAGCGCGCGAACTTTGCCAGCGCTTTTTCCTTCGTCGGCTGCGTCATCCATTGCACGTGGGTCAGATGATCGCGAAACACGATTTTCAGGTTTTCAACCAGATCGTTCATGCGTTTTTTTGCTTCCGGCGGAAAATATTTTTGCACGTACAGTTCGCCGAGCGCTTCGCCGATCGTGCCATCAATCACCTTCGCCGCGCGTTTCCAGCGCGGTTCCTGTTCCTCCTGTCCGCTCAAGACTTTGCCGAAAAACGCGAAATTTTCCTGCTCGACTTCGCGATTTAAAAACGGCGCGCTGCTGTGCAACAAATGCCAGCGCAGATAAACTTTCCAATCGTTTAACGGACGCTCCCGCAGCAGCTTGTTCACCGCTTCAAAAAATTCCGGCTGGCCGACAATTTCGTATGACAAAAATGTCAAACCGTTCCCGGCCGTTTTCGAGGTCGTCAGTCCGGATTTGGAAAAATAAACGTCCCACTGAATCGCCGGAGTTTTTGCAGCGAAATCCGCGACTTCGAACTTGTTGTAATTTTTGTCCGGATCGCGCAATTCCACGCGCGAGCGGCTGGCTTTGGCGAGATCGGTTTCCAGATTGATTACGATGTCGGCGTTGGTTTTGGCCTGCTCCGGTTTGTCCCCGAGCAAACCGAACATTTTTTCCAAATGCGCGCGATACTTTGTCCGGATTTCCGCGAAACGGTCCTTCAGATAGTAATCGCGATCCGGCAATGAAAGTCCGCCCTGGCCGAGATGATACGCGTAAATGGCGCTGTTCTTTTCGTCCGGATCAAAGCCTGTGCCGAAAATCCCGCCAATGCCGCGCCGATGAAAATCCGCCAACACCGCAAATAAATCCTTCGTGGATTGAATGCCTTCCACGCGCTTCAAATCTTCGGCAATCGGCTTCAGGCCAAGTTGTTCGATGCGATTGGTGTCCATTGCCGACGCAAAGAAATCGCCCACCTCGCGTTGCGGCGAATGCTTCGCGGAAGTCGTGTCGGTCAGCGTGTGTTCGA
The DNA here is from genome assembly GCA_035701135.1 of Verrucomicrobiia bacterium. GTDB lineage: Bacteria > Verrucomicrobiota > Verrucomicrobiia > Limisphaerales > DASXHY01 > DASXHY01. Next base: position 4,629 of record DASSNZ010000165.1, on the reverse strand, counting down.
GAATTTCGTGGATCAGATACCAGTTGCGCTCCGCCAGTTCGCTGAAGCTGGCCCAGCGCGATTTGTCCGGCGGAACGGGATTGTTTTTCAGCCAGTTGCCGTCGGCGTAATGGTAAAAATCTTTCGCCGGATCAACGGTTCGATCCATGTAATTGGTCGAGAAACGCGGAATCGGCGGCGCGGAATCGGATGCTTTGGAGGTTTCTGCAGCGCGGCTGAAACTGGCGGACAGCGCGGTTGCGACAGCGAGAAAAACGTGCGGCTTCATCGTTTTGATTTTTGCGATGATACACGCCGTTCCGGGAATTGGCGAGAGCCGGAATATTTGAGCACGAAAATGATTGGCGTTTTGCAGGTGATCTTAGTTTAATTATTTATATTTTGTGAACACGCCAGATTCCGAAGAGGGTGACAGAAAATATTGGCCGCCGCCGGTATGGAGAGCCAAGGAGAAGAAGGTTGGTCGTCCACCGGCGGACCCGCCAATTTCGAAGCGCGTAAAATTACCGGAGACAGTAACAGTACGATATTTGGCTGAAATTACGGGAAAGGAGTTTCTCGTGATCGTGGAAGAATTGAAACGATTGCGACTCTTCTTGGGGTACGAGAGGAGTCTTGATTTTCAGGCTGCGGCGCGGCTTTTATGTAAGTATGGTATTGGAGCGGACAGAGATGATGACTAACTATTCATGGCGGTGAAGTTATTATCGCCGGGACGAAGAGATTTTCGCTCCGCTCTCCTGGCATCCATGAAAAACTTCAGATCACTTAAATTCATGTTAGGCAAATTGAAGACCTATTCAACCTATGATTGACCATATTGGCATTTTTGTATCCGATACGGAACGAAGTTTTCGCTTTTTCGAAAAGGCTCTCGCTCCTTTGGGTATTGTCGTGAGGGAGCGCCAGAGAAAATGGGGTTCGATAGTAATGAGTTCGGAGGAATGGCCGCCATTTCTTTGGATTGGTCCGGCTGGCGGCCAATACTACGGCACCGATGTAAAAATTTCTGAGCGACGGCCCGCGCATTTGGCGTTCAAAGCGCCATCGAAGCAGGCGGTCGAGGATTTTTATCGCATCGGCCTGGAAAATGGGGGGAGAGACAATGGCGCTCCGGCTGTCTGCGGAGTGGATGTCTATGGAGCCTTTTTACTCGACCCGGACGGCAATAACATCGAAGCCATTTATCGGAAAAGATGAAGCCTGGATTTTTGCCAAAAACAGAGAGGCGTTGAACCGGCTCGTTCGGTCTCAAAATTTTCCGGTCTCCGATTTAATTCATCCGTTCATTCCGTCAGGCGCATGTTCCTTGCCAAGCATTCCCGGCTTTGGTTACGCTTTCACGGTATGAAAAGGCTTTCTTTCGCCGGAATTCTGATCGCCGCGTTTCTGTTTTCTCTTTCGTTCGCCCACGCGCAGGATGATCAATATTTCCGCATCTACTCATTGATTCAGGAGGGCGACAGTTTTGAAACCGCGCAACCGGCGCGCGCGCTTGGAAAATATCTCCAGGCGGAAACGATGCTGCGGGATTTTCAGAAAGTTTATCCCGAATGGAACAGTAACGTCGTTCAGTACCGGCTCGATTACCTCGCGTTGAAAACCGCTGAAATCAAAACGCGTTTTCCGGGAATCACGCCGCCCGCCGCCGGCGGTTCGCAAACGAATCAGCCCGCCGCGACTGAATCGCCATCCGCCGAAACCGATCTGCAAAGCCGGTTGAACGCCATTCAGATTCAGGTGCGCGAATTGCAAAATGACAAAAAACTTCTCGAAGCGAAATTGAAAGAAGCGCTCGCCGCGCAACCCGCCGCCGCGGATCCGGCGGAACTCGCCAGAGCGCGCGACGAAATCCGTTCGCTTCAAAAGGAAAACGATTTGCTCAAGGTGAATCTTGCGGAGCAGCAGAAGAAAACCGGAACGGAAACCGCCCCGGCCGCGCTGGAAAAGTTGAAGCAGCAACTCGCAACGGCCAACGCCGATCTCGCAGCGCAAGCGGAAAAATCCAAATCGCTCGCGGCCCAAAACAGCGAATTGCAGGCGCGGCTGAAAAATCTAAGTTCAGGCGACGCGGCGCGCGCGGAAAACGACGTCTTGAAAAAACGGATCGCGGAATTGCAAATCGCGTCGCAGGGAAAATCGAAAGACGCCACGCGGGAATTGACGGACGCGCGCGCGCAAATTGCCGCGTTGCAATCCGAAAAGGAAACGCTGCGGCTGGAAAAAATCGCGTTGCAAAATCGCGTTAAAACTTTGTCCGCCGCAAACTCATCCGCCGCCATCGCGGAAAATAAACCGGCGCGGGATGAAAATTCCACGCAGACGGAAAAGCTGAACGAACAGGTGAAATCCTTGCGCGCGCAACTGGCCGTTCTGGAAATGCAAAGCGTTCCGTACACGCCGGAAGAACTGGCGCTGTTCAAAAAACCGGACGCAAAAATCGCGGATGCCGAAGCTGAAAAAAAGACGGTTTCGCAAATGCCGCCCGGCGCGACGCAATTGGTCGCCGAAGCCCGGCGGGATTTCGCGGCGCGCCGATTCGATCAGGCGGAGCAAAAATATATCGAACTTTTGCAAAAGGACGAGAACAGCGCGTTCACGCTGGCGAATCTCGCGGCGATTCAGCTTGAGCAGAATCATCTGGATGACGCGGAGAAAAATATCACCAAAGCCGTCGCGGTCGCGCCGAACGATCCGTACGCGCTTTCGATTCTGGGTTATCTGAAATTCCGGCAGGAGAAATACGACGACGCATTGGATGCCTTAAGCCGCGCGGCGAAACTCGATCCGCAAAATCCGGAAATTCAAAATTATCTCGGCCTGACGCTCGCCGAAAAAGGAATGCGGAAAGCCGCCGAAACCGCGTTCCGCAAAGCGCTTGTGGCGAATCCGGATTATCCGGACGCGAACCGGAATCTCGCCGTGTTTTACATGTCGCAGAATCCGCCGGAAACCGCGCTTGCCCGCTGGCATTACGAAAAATCCGTTTCCGCCGGAATGCCGCGCAATCCTGAAATTGAAAAAACATTGAACCAGGAGAAATCAAAATAAACGGCGCGGCGTTTTGAAATTCCTGTTCGTATGCTGCGCCAGAGTTTTCATGAACTGACCGTTTCGACTCGCGGTCGCGGACTTTATGAATTCACGGATGACGTCGCGGCATGGATTGCAAAACAGAATTTTGCGAACGGCCTGATCACGCTGCATTTGCGCCACACTTCGGCGTCGCTTTTGATTCAGGAAAACGCCGATCCGGATGTTCGCCGCGATCTGGACGCATTTTTCAACCGGCTCGTGCCGGATGGCGATCCGATTTTTGTTCACACGGCGGAAGGCGACGACGACATGCCGGCTCACGTGCGGACGGCGTTGACGACCGTGAATCTTGGCATTCCAATCCGCAACGGACTTCTCGCGCTCGGAACGTGGCAGGGAATTTACGTTTGGGAACATCGCCGCTCGGCGCACAGCCGGAAAATCGCGTTGCATTTTATTGGCGAATAAAATTTCAACGCAAGGTCGCCAGGGGCAAAGATTCTTCCTGAAATTTTTGATCATTTGGCGCGATGAAATTTCCGGTAAAATTCCTTTCTGATTGCGCCTGTGCCTCCCGGCGTCCTTGCGTTTAAAACTTTTGCCGCATGATTTCGGATAAGGTTAATTCCTCAGTGCGCCGCGAGACGGTTTGAGCCACAATTCGCGCGGAATGACAACCCGAAGGCGCAGAGTGATTTTCCGAATCGTCTCCGCGCTTGCGCTCGGGTTTGCGATCGCGCTTGCCGCGCTGCCGCTTTGGTTTCCGTGGGTCGCGCGGCCTTTGGCGAAATCGCTCGGCATCACTTACACCGATTATCAGCGCGACGGCTACGCGCGATTCCATGTTTCAAATCTCGTGCTGCGCGCAAAATCCGGTGTGTTCAATGCAAAACGCGCCGGCGCGTTCGTTCCGACCGCGTGGCTCTGGCGAATGGCTTTCGGGACGAACGCCGCGCCGTTTCTCACGGCGAGCGCGTGGGAATTTTCATTTCAGCAAAATTCAAATGCACCCGCGTCATCTTCGTCGGTTTTCACGAACGTCGCGAAACTGAATGACACTTTCAAAACACTCAGACGTTGGTTGCCCGAAGCCGAATTCACGAACGGAACCATTCGCGCGAAGGAAATTCAAATCGCGGTTCCAAATGCCAATTGGAAAAATGGCGCGCTTGCCGCGAAAATTGTGTTGCCGCAAAACCGTCCGTTCGCGCTGAACGCGGATTGGCCGGCAAACGGGCCGTTGAAACTTTCGCTCGCGTCGGTTCCGCTGAATTTCCAAACCGAATTGTCGCTCGCGAAAACGAACAGCAATTCGGTGCGACTTTCCGCAAACGGCGTTTGGTCGAGCAACCGTTTTGAACTTTCGGCAACATTTCCGAAAAACGGTTGGATTCCGAAATCGGCCAACGCCCGCGCCGATTCGTTTCAAATTCCAGCTTCACTTTTAAAACTCGGCAATTACGAAAAAATTGCCGGTTCGCTCGACGGCGATTGGAACGGGGCGCGATACACGATGAATTTGACCGCGCGGGCAATTCCGAAATCCGCGGCTTTGCCGGAGTGGAACATCGAAGCGCGCGCGTCCGGCGACAC
>DASSNZ010000164.1:0-7483 GCA_035701135.1 Verrucomicrobiia bacterium | reverse complement strand
GAAATGACGTGGAATTGTTCGTTGACGCCAATGGGGCCTACTCGCGAAAACAGGCGCTGGCACAGGCGGAAGCGTTCGCGCAATACGGCGTTACCTGGTTTGAGGAGCCGGTTGTTTCGGATGATTTGTCAGGATTGCGCCTGATTCGAAATCGCGTTCCGGCTCCGATGGTTGTCGCCGCGGGCGAATATGGTTACGACGGCGTTTATTTCCGGCGCATGTTGGAATCCGGCGCGGTGGATGTGCTCCAGGCCGATGCGACGCGTTGCGCCGGCATTACGGGATTTATGCAGGCCGGCGCGTTGTGCGAGGCGTTTCTCACTCCGCTTTCCGCGCATACCGCTCCTTCGATTCATCAACATCCGTGTTGCGCCCTGGGCCGCGCGCGCAACGTGGAATATTTTTTCGATCATTATCGCATCGAACAAATGCTCTTTGACGGCGCGGCAAAAGCGGTTCAGGGTCAACTCACGCCGGATCTTTCGCGTCCTGGATTGGGATTGGAATTCAAACGATCCGATGCGCGACGATTTGCAATCTGAAATAAAAATCCGAAATGAAAAACAACAATGCTCCCGGCCAACCCGGACTTTCTCCGCGCTGGACAACGAGCCAAAAAGAAGGCGTCGGGACGGCGCACAATACTTCAAGCCGCGTCTGGTTCACGTTGAGCCACGGCATTCTGGACGAGATTTATTATCCGCGCGTGGACAGCGCCTGCACGCGAGACATGGGAATGATTGTCACGGACGGAAAAGAATTTTTCTCCGAGGAAAAGCGGAACGCGATTTCGAAAACGCGCTGGATGGCTTCCGGCGTCCCGGCCTTTGAAATCGTTAACACCTGCAGGGAAGGCCGCTACGAAATCCACAAACAAATTCTTTCGGATCCGAATCGGCATGTCGTTCTTCAACAAACTCAATTCATCGCGAAGAAAGGCAAAATCGGAGATTACCATTTATACGTGCTGCTTGCGCCACACCTGCACAATTTTGGCGAAGGAAATATCGCGTGGCTCGGCGGCTACAAGGGAATTCCCATGCTGATGGCCGAACGCGATGGCGCGGGTCTCGCGCTTGCCTGTTCCGTGCCGTGGCTGAAACGCTCGGCGGGTTTCGTCGGCGTTTCCGACGGCTGGCAGGATCTGCACGCGCATAAAAAAATGGAATGGGAATACGAGCGCGCCGAAAAAGGCAATGTCGCGTTGACCGGAGAAATTTCCATTTCGAGCAATGACGGAAAATTTCTTCTCGCGATCGGTTTTGGGCGGAATGCAATGGAAGCGGCGCATCGCGCCCGCGCCAGTCTCATTCAGGGATTTGATGCTGCGTGGAAACAGTATCGCCGCGAATGGGAAACGTGGCAGAAGACACTGCGTCCGCTGGATTCCCAATGCGCGAGCGGCGGAAATCTTTATCGCGCCAGCACCGCAATCATCAGCACGCACGAAGCGGAGGATTTCCCCGGCGGCACAATTGCGAGCCTTTCGATTCCATGGGGTTCCGCCCATGGCGACAACGACATCGGCGGCTATCATCTGGTCTGGCCGCGCGACGCCTACGAGGCGTGCGGCGCGATGATCGCGGCGGGCGCGCATGGCGAGGCGCGGCGGGCGTTGAATTATTTCGAAGTGACGCAGGAAGCCGACGGGCATTGGCCGCAAAACATGTGGCTCGACGGAAGCGAATATTGGAAAGGCATTCAAATTGACGAAACCGCCGCGCCCATTCTCCTGCTCGATCTCGCCCGACGCGAACACATGTTAGGCAACGACGGGGAAATGGATCGTCTCTGGCCGATGGTTCGCAAAGCCGCGATTTACATCGTGAAAAACGGCCCGGCAACCGAGCAGGACCGGTGGGAGGAGGACTGCGGATTTTCTCCGTTCACACTCGCGTCGGTGATCGCGGCATTGCTTGTCGCGGCCGATCTTGCGCCGCAGTACGGCGACGCCGAACTCGGCGAATATCTTCGCCAGACCGCCGACGCGTGGAATGATTCCATTGACGATTGGATTTACGCGACGAACACGGAACTCGCTCGAAATACCGGCGTTGAAGGTTATTACATCCGCATCACACCGACGCCGCTGAATTGCGTGACTTCGCCCGATCAGGAAATGGTTGCCATAAAAAATCGTCCGTCGGAGAACAGCAGGATTCCGGCGTCGCAACTGGTCAGTCCCGACGCTTTGGCGCTGGTGCGATTCGGACTGCGCGAGGCAAACGATCCGCGAATTCTCAATACTATCAAAGTGATTGATGCGATGCTGAAAATCGAAACGCCATGCGGTCCGTCATGGCATCGTTACAACAACGACGGCTACGGTGAACACGAAGATGGCGCTGCGTTTGACGGCGTGGGAATTGGCCGCGCGTGGCCGCTGCTTACCGGCGAACGCGCGCATTACGAACTCGCGGCTGGAAACAAAAAAGAGGCGCAACGTCTGGTGTCCGCGATGGAAGCTTTCGCCGATCAGCACGGAATGATTCCCGAGCAGATATGGGATTCGGCGGACATTCCAAAACGCGAATTATTTTTCGGGCGTCCGTCCGGTTCCGCGCGTCCGCTGGTCTGGGCGCACGCGGAATATATCAAATTGCTCCGGTCGCTGGAGGACGGTTGCATATTCGATCGGCCGCCCCAAACGGTCAGGCGTTATCTGGAAAAAAAAGTTCGCTCCGCTTTCGCAGTCTGGCGTTTTTCCTTTCGGAGCCGCACGATTCGGCAAGGGCGCAAATTGCGAATTGAAACCGTTTCTCCGGCGCGGGTGCATTGGACGTGCGATAATTGGACCAGCGCGCGCGATGTTTCCACGCGCGACACGGGATTTGGAATTCACGCCGCTGATTTGCCGACGGAGCAGATGCCGGTCGGCGCAAAAATTATTTTTACGTTTTTCTGGCCGGATTCCAACCGGTGGGAACGGACCGATTTCACCGCTGAAATCGTCGCTGATCCAAGCGCTGATTCGGCAAAACCAAAAACGGAAAAGAACAGCGCCGACGCGAAAAGAAATTCCAACGTCACGCCGAAAATTCCAAATCCGAAGTTCGCAAAAATCCCGCGCACCCCAATTTTAAAACAAAAGAGGCAATATGGAAAACAAACCTGAAGTTGTCGTTATTACCGGCGCGTCCGCTGGCGTTGGACGCGCCACCGTCCAGGCTTTTGCAAAACGCGGCGCGCATATCGGTCTGCTCGCGCGAGGTATTGAAGGACTTGAAGGCGCGAAAAAAGATGTCGAAGAACTCGGCGGCAAGGCGCTTGTTTTGCCGACCGATGTTTCCGACGCGGACCAGGTTGAATCCGCCGCGCAAAAAATCGAGGAAATATTCGGGCCGATTGACTTCTGGATTAACGACGCGATGACTTCCGTTTTTTCACCGCTCAAGGAAATGACACCCGAGGAATTTCGGCGCGTGACCGAAGTCACTTATCTCGGCGCGGTTTATGGAACGATGGCGGCATTGAAACGAATGCTGCCGCGTGATCGCGGAACCATCGTTCAGGTCGGTTCCGCGCTGGCATATCGGAGCATTCCGCTGCAGGCCGCGTATTGCGGCGCGAAGCACGCGATTCGAGGATTCACCGATTCGCTCCGTTCGGAATTGATTCACGACAAAAGTAACGTGCATGTGACAATGGTTCATCTGCCCGCAGTGAACACGCCGCAATTTTCCTGGGTGAAAAGCCGCCTGCCGCGCAAGGCGCAACCCGTTCCGCCGATTTATCAACCGGAAATTCCCGCCGAGGCAATTTATTGGGCGGCGCATCATCGCCGTCGCGAATTGATCGTGGGAATTCCGACGTTGAAAGCGATTGAGGGAAACAAACTGATTCCCGGCGCGTTGGATCGTTTTCTGGCGGAGAAAGCGTATTCCGGCCAGCAAACTGACGAGCCGCGTGATCCGGATGAACCGAACAATCTTTGGGAACCGCTTGATGGGGAAGGCGGCGGCGACCGCGGCGCTCACGGCTCGTTCGATGCGCGTTCGCGGAAATTCAGTCCGGAAGTCTGGGCCTCAGAACATCGCGACTGGCTCGGCGTTGTGGCGGCCGGAATGGCCGGCGTGGGAATCGGCTTGGCGCTGAAAAAGAGAATTTAACGGTTAGGCGTTTGATGTGTTTCCTACAGAAAACTTAAACGGATAAACACGAATGAACATGGATGGAAAAATTGAGCTGGCCTTTTAATAATCAGTGGTTGAATTTTTAGATAGTTTTTCATCGGTGTTTATCGCGTTCATTCGGAGTCAAAACAGCGCGTTTTTGCTCTCGATTCGTTTTTTCTCTTTTCAACGAAGCGGCGAGTTTTTGTTCGAGCGTGAGGCGATGTTTCAGCAGCGCGAGCACGGCGGCTTCATCGTCCCGCAAACCATGAAGCGACCTGGCGAATTGCTTTTGGTTTTTGAGGATTTCACCGAGCGTTCCGTCCAGATAGGAATCCAGCACATGCGGATGAATGTAGCATTTCCGGCAAACGGCCGGTGTGTTTCCAAGTCGCTTCGCAACGGATTGAATGGCCGCAACAATATTTTTTTTCGCCTGCGCCCTTGATTCAAAAAATTGAAATTCATTCAGCGCCATCGCGGCTAAAACGGTTCCCGCCCATGTGCGAAAATCTTTTGCCGTGAAATCTTCACCGCTGATTTCGCGCAGATATGCGTTCACGTCTTCGGATTTCAAATCGTGCCGTTGGCCTTCGCTGTCCACGAACTGAAACAATTCCTGTCCCGGCAGGTCCATACAGCTTTTGACGATTTTTGCCAGACGCCGATCCCGAATGTCCACGTCGTGCCACTTGCCGGACTTTCCGCGAAAATGAAATCGCATCGTCGCGCCGCTCACGTCCACGTGTTTGTTGCGCAGCGTGGTCAAACCGAACGAATCGTTCTGGCGCGCGTATTCCTCGTTGCCGACGCGGATCAGGCTGACTTCAAGCAATCGCACGACGGTGGCGAGAACTTTGTTTCGCGGCAAACCGCGCAATGATATGTCGCGTTGCACCCGCCGCCGGATTTGCCGGAGCGCGCGGGCGAAATGAATGACGCGCGCGTATTTTGTTTCGTCGCGAATTTCGCGCCAGCGCGGATGATAACGGAATTGTTTTCGTTTTCGGTCGTCGCGGCCTGTTGCCTGCAAGTGACCGTTCGGATCAGGACAAATCCAAACGTCCGTCCACGCGGGAGGAATTGCCAGCGAACGGATGCGTCGAAGCGTTTCGCGATCGCGAATGGATTTTCCCTGCGGATCAATGTAACGAAATCCTTTTCCCGAAAGGACGCGGCGAATTCCCGGTGTCTGGTCGGACACGTAGCGCAGCCCGGCGGCTTTGGCCGATTCCACCGGCTCCGTCAATTCCGCGATTTTTTCGGTCAATGGAAGCATGTCACGCGCTGAACGCGGTTTGTTTCGGAGACGATTCCGCCGGCAGGACGAGCGACAAAACCATTGAAACTGCCAGACGCAAACTTGGAGCGATTTTGTGCGCGGGAATTCTGGGTTCGCGCGCCTGGACTTCCCGCGCGTCCTGCTGATTCAAAATCGCCGCAACGACTTTCACCTCGGGATATTGCGCGCGCAGACGTTTGCAGAGATAACGCGCGTGCAGATAACCGAAGGGCGGAACGGCGGTCACGCAGACGATCTGGATTTTTCCGTCGCCGGCTTCCTGAAGTCGTTCCGAAGCGAGCGCGGACGCGGAAGTGGTTTTGACGGCGACGCCGTGCTTGCTCAACAGCAATTCCAGCATCAGCGCGCCGATTTCATCCGCCTCGTCACGCGCGGGCATGGAAAGAACAATCGCCTTTTCAATTTCCGTTTTTTCCGTTTGCTTCGAGTCCGGCGATGATTCGGAAACCGGAACTCCGGAAATCAGATTTTCCGAGCGTTCCGCAATATCCTCAACGAGCATTCTTGCGTTTTCAAAAATGAATTCGCTGTGCTCGTCGTCGAGTTTTCCGCGATGCCGGTCCGCCTCCGCGAGCGCCAGCGCGGGAACAATCACGCCGTCGAACAATTCCTCCAGCGATTTGCGCTGTTTCAGGAATGATTCCGCGACTTCGGTGGCTTCCTCCATATTCATTCCGAGCAAACGCTGGTAAAATTGTTTTTCCGGACTGAGCACCGGCTCGTCGCCTAACAAAATGCTGAGAAATTCCAGCGATGGCACGTAACGTCCGACCACGACGACGCAAACCGTCAGCGGCGTCGCGAGCAGCAACCCAATCGGTCCCCAGAGCCACGTCCAGAACACCGCCGCCGCGAGAATTGCCAGCGGCGAAATGCCGGTGGAATTTCCATAAACCAGCGGCTCGGCGAAATTCAGCGCAACGATGTCAATGCCCACGAACAATCCGAAAATCGCGAGCGGTTCCAGCCAGCCGGGATTGGTCGCGAGCGCAACGGCGGCGGGCATCGCGGCGGCGACCCAGATTCCGAGATACGGCACGTATCTCAGCAACGCGGCGAGAACGGCCCAGAGAATCGGGTTCGGCACTTTCAGGAAAAAAAGCCCGATGCCGACCAGCACGCCGAAGCTGGCGTTGAGTGCGAGTTGCGCCAGAAGATAACGGCTCAGGCGATTTCCCGCGTCATCCATTGCGGTCGTCGTGATGTTGATTTTTCCCGATCCCACCAGTCGGATGAGCCGGTCGCGCAAATCCTCGCGCTGGACGAGCATAAAAATCACAAACACGATCACAATGCCGGCAGTGAACAAAACGCCGAGTAGCGACCCGAGAATTTTGCGGATGATTTCGATCGGCGCGAAAGCGTTCTGGCGAATTTCCACCGGTACGGGTTTTTCCTCGCCGGGCGTTTCGCTTGAAGGCGTTGCGGGCGTGAGGTCGCGAGTGATGCTGTGAACGGCGCGCGAAAGGCGATTGATGATGCCGCTGCTGGAATCGCGGACGGAATGCATTTTCTTCTGAATGTTCTCCTGGTATTCAGGAAGTTTGCGCGCGAGATCGCCAAGTTGAACCGAAACCAGACCTGCCACCACGACAACCAGCGCGAACGCGAGCGCGACGACGCAAAGCACGCTCGGCACGCGTCCGAAATGCCAGCGACGCAATCGCGTGACCAGCGGGGCGAGCAGGAAAGAAATCAGAACGGCGAGCGCGAATGGAATCAAAACCAGGCGCGCGAAATAAAGAATTGCGACCACCACAACCACGGCGAGCAACGTGGTGTTTCTGGAACTGGAACCTGTCCGGTAATCAATGGCCACGGATAATTCGGTCGCCGGAATTCAAAGCCGGTTTCCGAGAACATCCTAGCCTGTCAACAAGAGCATTTCACGTAGTCGAACACCCCAACTGCAATCCGAACTTCTGGTTTTCTGAATTTCTTTTCGCGGTGAACCGGAAATTAAAACCCGGAATTTCTTGTCAGCCAAACACCGACAAAAAAGTTTTTTCATTCTGACAGGACATTAAGCCGCGCACCGATTCTTGCATTTTGGGTTAGCGGTCATTGT
>DASSNZ010000163.1:0-6765 GCA_035701135.1 Verrucomicrobiia bacterium | reverse complement strand
AACACGGCTCCGAGCAGGTCCGGCAAAATGCCGCAAGAAAATATATTCTGCTTTTTTCGCGCTTTTCGCCGCCAAAGAACTCTATTGCCCGGCGTAATACGCGTCCACCTTCGCCGCGATGTCGCGATAGCCGATGTCCATTTCGTAAATCTGTTTGAACTGTTCCACCGCTTCGTCTTTTTTTCCCATGCTGTCGAGCACGCAGCCGAGATTATAGATCAATTCCTTTTTCTCGTCGTCGAACACCAGTTTTTCCTTGAGCGCGTTTTGCAGCGTTCGCGCCGCGATGTCGTACATCTTTCGTCTGGCGAAACATTGCGCCAGAAAATTCATCGCGGCGATGCGTTTGTGCGGATTGCCCTGCGCTTTCTGAAATTCCTGAATCGCCTCGCTGATTTTTCCGGCCTGAAAATAAAGCGAGCCCATTTCAAAACGAATCGAAAGGTCGGTCGGAAATTTCTCAACGCGCTGCTGGCAGTCCGCAATCTGAAATCTCAGTTTTTCCGCGTTCAATTTCGCCGCCTTTTCCTCGTAGTCCGGCGCGGATTTATCCAGGTTTTGAATCTCAAATTCGTACCGCCGGACTTTCGTTTCGGAAATCGCGCGGTCCAGCGTCGCGTCGCTTCCGCCCGCATCGGTCGCCTTGATCTGATCGTAATATTTCAACGCGCGCTCGAACTGTTTTTTCTGCGTGTAAAGTTCCGCCACCGAGCGAAGCAGTTTCAAATTGCCGGGATCGGTTTTCAGCCGCTCCTCGTATTCCGCGATGAGCCGTTCGGCCACGTCCTCGGTTTTCTGCATCCGGTTTTCCTGCTCAAGCGAAACCGCCTCCGCCGCGTTTTTCAAAATGTCGCGATACGAACCTTCTCCGGCGGCAAGCGCGTCGTAACCGCCCTCGCGCAACGTTTTGCGCGCGGAAACATTTTTCAATGCATGAAGAATTTCACCGTCCGGCGTCGCATTCCGGCTGAAATCCGTCAGCACTTTTTCCGCGCGGCTCGTCTCGCCAATGTCCGCGAGCGCGTTCGCGTATTGAATGGCAATCGCCTTGTCCTTCGGCGAATTTTTGGAAAGAATCTCCAGCGACAACACAGCCGTGCGCGGCAATTCCAGCGCCGTCGCCGCTTCGACAATAATCCGGTGCGCGCTCGAATTGGTGGGATCGTTATTCAGAATCTGCTCGGCGATCACCAGCGCGTCCGCGGGATTGGTCCGCAACGCCACCTGCCCTTTCGCGATGAGCGGCGTGGAAGCCGCGCCGCTCCATGCCTTTTTGAAAAAACCGCCGCCGCCGGATTTTTTCGCCTGCGCGGTCCGCAACGCTTTCCGCGCTTCGTAAAGCGCCGGTTCCTTTTCGAGAACCTGATTCAGCAGGTCCACCGCGTAATCCGTGTTCTCGCGCAGGAGCGCGTCCATGCCTTTTTCAAACCGCAACCGCACGTCCCTGGAAATATCTCTCGAAGTTTTTTCTGCCATGCCTGGATTTTACCCTGATTATGCCGTGAAAATCCACTGTAAACACCATGACGAAAAATTTAACGCGATCCAATGACACGCTTTTGACTTGGCGCGCGGCTCGCTTAAATTTCCCGCGTGGCGGCGTTCCAGATTGAATTTCAAAACGGCGTGCATCTGCCGGAACTCGGCTTGTGGCTGGATGCGTGCGATCCTAAATTCGGTCCCGAAAAAGTTTTCATCAGCCACGCGCATTCCGATCACGTCGAAGAACATCGCGAAATGATCGTGAGCGCGCCGACCGCAAAACTCATTCAGGCCCGCACCGGCGCAAAATCATTTCAACACATTCTTCCATTCCGCGAACCCGCCGAATTCACAAATGGCGAAAACCGTTTTTGCCTCACACTTCTGCCTGCCGGCCACATTTTCGGCAGCGCGATGTCGTTGATTGAATGCGCCGGAAAAAAATTGCTTTACACCGGCGATTTCAAATTGCGGCGCGGCTTGTCCGCCGAAACGTGCGAACCGGCGCGTGCGGACATTTTGATCATGGAAACCACTTTCGGCCGGCCGCAGTATCAATTTCCACCGGCGGCGGACGTGATTAAAAATGTGATTCGCTTTTGCCGCGAATCGCTCGACAACGACGAAACGCCGGTTTTGCTTGGCTATTCACTTGGGAAAAGCCAGGAAATTTTGTGCGGCCTCGCGGAAGCCGGTTTGCCGCTGATGCTGCACGGCGCGGTTTTCAAACTCACGCAAATTTACGAGCAGTTCGGCCAGTGTTTTCCAAAATACGAGCGATACGATTCCGGCTCCGCGCGCGGAAAAGTTCTGCTCGCGCCGCCGAACGTCAGCAATTCCGCGATGCTGCGTCGCCTCGGCAAAACGCGAACGGCGATTCTCACCGGCTGGGCCGTGGACCCGAATTGCCGCTATCGCTACCAATGCGACGCCGCGTTTCCGCTGAGCGATCACGCGGATTTTCCCGACCTGATCGAAATGGTGAAACGCGTTCAGCCGAAAAAAATTTATACGCTGCACGGTTTCGCCGCCGATTTCGCGCGCACGCTGCGCGAACTGGGTTTCGACGCGCAGGCGCTGAGTCAGAACGAACAATTCGAACTCGCGCTGGGCGAAAGCAAATCTCGCGCGACGCCTTTTGTGATTGAAAAATCGCCGCGGGAGAAATCGCGCGAATCATCGGAAATTCACGAGCCGTGCGGAGATTCCGCGCATTCGTTCATTCGATTCGCCGAAACCTGCGCGGCGATTTCCGGCACGACGAGCAAGCTGGAAAAAATTCGCCTTCTCGCGGAATATTTTCGCTGCCTGAAAGGCGATCCGGTTTCTATCGCCGCGACCTGGTTTTCCGGGCGTCCGTTCGCGTCGGGTCAGAACAAAGTCATGCAACTCGGCTGGGCGATTTTGCGCGATGCGCTTTGCTCAATCGCCGAAATGGATGCGGCGACGTTTCACCAGATTTATCTGAAGCACAGCGATTTGGGCGAAACGGCTTTTGAAATTTTAGAGGCGCGTGAAACAAAACCGACGTTGGCGATTGAGCAGGTGAACGAAATATTTCACAAACTTCATGCCGCACGCGGACCGTTGGCGAAACGACCGATTCTCGCGTCGGCGCTCGCCCGATGTTCCGCGCTCGAAGCGAAATTTCTTGTAAAAATTATCACCGGCGATTTACGGATCGGTTTGAAGGAAGGTCTGGTCGAGGAATCCATCGCAAGCGCGTTTGAAAAATCGGCGGATGAAATTCGCCAAACGCATTTGCTCGTGGGCGACATCGGCGAAACCGCGAAACTCGCTTCGGAAAATAAATTGGGCGATGCCGCGCTGGTTCCGTTTCGTCCCGTTCGATTCATGCTGGCGTCGCCGGAGGAAACGGCGGCGGATATTTGGGAACGCGTGGCGAGCGCCCAGGCTCCTGATCGCGAGTCCACCCAAGCCCGTCGGCAAGATGCCGATGGCGCGTTCGTCTGGATTGAAGACAAATACGACGGCGTGCGTTGTCAGTTGCACAAGGTCGGCGGGCGCGTGGCGCTTTATTCGCGCGACTTGAAGGAAATTACTGCGACTTTTCCCGAACTGGCGGATTCGGCTCGCGACGTTCGCGCGGATTTGATTTTGGATGGAGAAATCGTCGCGATGCGCGGCGACGAAGTTTTGCCTTTTGCCGAATTGCAAAAACGGCTGGGCCGGCGCGAAGGCGATTTGTTCATGCGCGAGGAAGTGCCGATTCAATTCGTCGCGTTCGATCTGCTTTGGCTGAACGGAGAAAATTTTTTGAACCGGCCTTTGCGCGAGCGGCGTCGGACGCTGGCTTCATTGCATTCATTTCCGAAAAATTTTCGATTGGCGCGCATTACGGAAACAAATTCCGCAGGGGAAATCGAAGCCGCGTTTTCCGCCGCCCGCGCGCGCGGCAATGAAGGATTGATGATTAAAAATCCCGCGAGCGTTTATACGCCGGGCCGCCGCGGACTTGCCTGGTTGAAATTGAAAAAAGCGCTGGCGACTTTGGATTGCGTTGTCGTCGGCGCGGAATTCGGTCACGGAAAACGCGCGAAAGTTCTGAGCGATTACACATTCGCCGTGCGCGATGAAAACTCCGGCGAACTGAAAACAATTGGCAAAGCTTACAGCGGCCTGACCGACGCCGAGATCGCGAGGCTCACGGAACATTTTTTGAAGAAAGCAATTCGCCGGCGCGGAAGATATTTTGAAGTGGAGCCGGACACGGTTCTGGAAATTGCCTTCGACAAAATCCAGCCCAGCGCGCGGCACAACAGCGGATTGGCGATGCGTTTTCCGCGCATCGCACGAATTCGCACGGACAAATCCAATGCGGAAATTGACACACTGGCCAACGCGCGAAAACTCGTGAAATAAAACGAACGAAAACGCGCAATCCAAATCGGAAATTATTTTCCAATCTCAAGATGCGCCACGACCGGGAAATGATCGCTCGCCCATTTGCCGTCAGGCCGGTTCGTAACGATTTCGATGGATTCCGGTTTCACATTGCCGCGCGTCAGAATCCAATCAATTCGCACGCCGTCCGTCGGTGTTGATTTGAAGCCGTTGAACGTTCCGATTCCTTCGCCGCGACGCACCGGCGACGTAACCCATGTATCCTTGAAAAAATTGTCCTTCGTGAGAATCGAGTAGGCTTTGTTGTTGCCCGCTTCGGAATTGAAATCGCCGGACAAAATAATCGGCAGATCCGTGCCGAGCGCGGCGACGCGTTCCCGAACCAACGCCGCGCTTTTTTCCCGGGCCGCCTGAACATCGTTATCGAAATGCGTGTTGAAAAAATAAAATTGCCGACCGGTCCGGTGATCGAGAAATTTCACCCAGGTCACCATGCGACGATTCCTGTTTCCCCAGGTCGAGGAACCGATGACATCCGGAGTGTCGGAAAGCCAGAAATGATCGAAGGCCAGCGGCTCAAGTCGCGCCTTGCGATAAAACACCGCCATGAATTCCCCGCGACTCCCGCCTTCGCGGCCAAGCCCAATCCACGTGTAATCCGGCAAATCGCTCGCGATGTCCTTGAGTTGCGCGTAAAGACCTTCCTGCGTTCCGAGCACGTCCGGATTGATGTAACGAATCACTTTGTTTTCCAACGGACGGCGTTCCTGCCAGGAATGCGGTGCGCGCGAACTGGCATAACGCAAATTATACGTGGCGATGCAAAGCGAATCCGACGCGGGCGAATTGGTTTGAGCGAAAGTCATCGTCGCCGCAAAAAAACAGAAAACGAATGCGAGCGGTTTCCATACGGCGTTTTGAGAAATCGGGAATAATTTCATTTTTGTTCCAGTTGGATGTTAGGCACGCGCGCGCTGACGATTGGCTTCATAAAGAAAAACGGCCGCGGCCGCGCCGACGTTCAGGGAATCTATCGTCGGCGGCATGGGAATGGCAACCGCTTCGTCGCACAGTTCCAGAATCGCCGGCGAAATTCCCGAGCCTTCGCTGCCAAACACAATGCAACAATCGCCGGTGAAATCCGCCTGCGATAATTTTCTGCCGTCGCCGCGCGGATGCGCCGCAACGCAGCGAATATTTCGCGATCGAATCGCACGAAGCGTTTCGGCCAGATTCGCGCTTTCGACAATGGGCAACTGAAAAATTGTTCCCATTGAATTGCGGACGGCGCGTCGCAAAAACGGGCTGGATGAGGTTTCGCCGACGATCAGCGCGCTCGTGTTGAATGCCGCGCAGTTCCGCACAATCGCGCCGAGATTTTCCGCGTTCGTCAAACCTTCCACAGCGGTCAGCAAAACAGGTTTCGGTCCGCGCTCCAGAATTTCGTCGAGCGAAGGTTGTTTTGGAATTTTGCCGACGGCAAGGACGCCCTGGAACATTGAGAAACCGACGAGTTGTTCGAGCACGTTTTTTGCAGTGACAACGAAAACGGGAATTTCCTTTTCGGGCCGCGCGGCGATGATCGGCTCGTATTCCGCAATCCATTTTTCCGGAAGCAGAACCGAGACGACGGGAAAATCGCTTTCGAGCAAACGTCGCACGACTTTCTCGCCTTCCGCGACAAAAATCCCCTGCTCGCGATGTTCGAGCGGACGCCGCATGGTGCGATACGGCTGAAGTTCGGGCAGATCGAGCGATTCAATTTTCAAAACGCGCATCATGGAAATTTTTGACAAAGAAAGACACGGATTTCACGGATTTACACAGATGAACATTTTCCGCCTAACATTCAGTCAACCGATCTGATCAACGAACAAACCGCAGTCAAATCCTCAACGTTTCGCACGGTTTATCCTGCGCGGCGACGGTGAGGCTCACGTGATTTGCGCCGATGGTTTGAAGACATTGACTCATCACGGAATGCGCGATGTGCGGGCGATTGCATTCGCGGCTGAGATGGCCGAGATACAAATGACGCAGTTCGGCGGACATGATTTGTTCGGCGGCTTCGGCGGCGGATTCATTCGATAAATGCCCGTGACGCCCGAGAATTCTTTGTTTGAGACTCCACGGACGACGCGCGCAGTCCTGAAGCAATTTCACATCGTGATTGCTTTCGAGGACAAGAACGTTGGCCGAGCGCACGCGATCCAGAACCAGCTTTGTCACGTGTCCGAGATCGGTGAGAAAACCGATGTTCGTTCCCGGCGCGCGCAACAAAAATCCGACCGGGTCCTGCGCGTCGTGCGGAATGGAAAATGTTTCGATCAGGACATCGCCAATTTCAAAACTCGCGCCGGTGTTGAACAGGCGATAATCCAGTTGCGTGTCGGACTGGAATTGAATCGCGTCGCGCGT
>DASSNZ010000162.1:0-4808 GCA_035701135.1 Verrucomicrobiia bacterium | reverse complement strand
CGTTCCGATGGAGCGTGGATCGGTCAAAAGATCGTGAAAAAATCCGGCCATGAAATTTTTTTGAAAAAACTGAAGCAGGCCGATGAGGGTCACCACGAAAGAACTCGAAAGCATCCATTTCATTGCGGATTCCAGAGTTGTTCCGCGATCGCGCGACTGAAAAAAAAGGGTCGTTGCGAGAAAAATCAGCACGCAACAGCCAAAAGTCGCCAGTCCGGTTTTGCGATAAGTATCGCCTCCGAGCGCAGTGTACTGATGAGTCGTGGCGAAACAACACACCGCGACCACAAACATCAGCCAGCGCAGAAAAATGAAAACGTTCCGGGGCAACCGGTCTTTCAACCGGTTTTCGGAAAGAATGGGAATGATCGCGAGAAAAACCACTGGAATCAAAAATGTCGCGACGGAAAGTTCCAGCAGCCAGGCCGCGTATGTGCTCAACAGAATTGTGATGAAAAACGTCAGCCGCGCGATACGATTTTTCCGGAGCGAAAAGCCGCTCAACCAAATTTCCCGAAACAACAGCGCTGCGATAGCGGCGCTGAAAATCGCCAGCGCGTAAAATTTGAAATGGTCGCTCGTCTGCCGTTCCACGCCGGTCACGAGCGGAAAGAAACAGGCGAACGTCAGCAGCAGTTTTTGCGCGAGCGCATTTGGAAAGTTTCCGAACGAGCGAGGCGCGACGAAATTCAATTCGCCATGCGGCGCGGATTTTGATTCCGTCGGTTCATCCCGCTGAGTTTCGTTCACGCCGTCATCATTCCGAACTTCTGAAACGCGGCAAGCGGAATTTCTGCCGGAACCATGCGATTGAACCACGGATGAACACGGATTCACACGGATGAAAAACCAGTGAATGACGTTTTCAGGAGTTCAAAGAGTTTTACCCTTCGATGAATTTGATCGTCCGTTTCGATCTTATTCTTATATATCCGTGTGAATCCGTGTTCATCCGTGGTTTGGAGTCTCCATTGCATTGTTCCGACCTGGCGCCAAAATGTTTTACGATTGCTTTCAGCAAAAATCCGCCTCCCCTTGCGAAAGTTTCAGCTTGTGGCAAGATACTGGCGAATCATTTTTTTATGAATAAACCGAAAATCATTGCCTATTTGAAACCGACTTGCGGCTGGAGCCAGGGCGTTCGCGCGATTATGCGCAAATACGAACTGCCGTTCGAAGACCGCGACATCATCAACGATCCGTTGCAACGCCAGGAAATGATCGAGAAAAGCGGGCAGATGCTCAGTCCGTGTGTCGAGATCAACGGCAAAATGTTGCCGGACATCAGCGGCGAGGAAGTGGAGCAATACCTGTTGCAAAACGGTTTGGTTCAGGCGGTGAATCGCGAAGCCGACGCGCCGACCAATCAGCCGTGCGCCCACGAAATGCCGGAATCCGCTCCGTTGCAATTTCGCCGTTAATCAAAATTTATTTTGCGCGACGCGAAGGTGAAAGCCTTCGCGTTTTTTTTTAGTTTGGATTTGTATTTGAAACCACGGATGGACACGGATTCACACGGATAAAGACCGAAATGGGAAATCGAATTCACGAAGAGTGACCATTTTCAATCCACTGAAAACATCCGTTAACCGTTCATCATCCGTGTGAATCCGTGTCCATCCGTGGTTAAGTTTTTTCCATTCGTTCCGGCTTGGTTTGGCGCGAGCTTTCCATCAGATTTTCGCCATGCAAATCGTGACTTCAGTCGCCGCGATGCAGCGGTTCGCAAAAAAATGCAAACGCGCGGGAATTAAAATCGGTTTCGTGCCGACGATGGGCTATCTGCACGCAGGACATTTGAGCCTGGTCAAGCAGGCGCGGAAGTTCGCCGGAAAAAACGGAAAAGTCGTGGTCAGCATTTACGTGAATCCGACCCAGTTCGGGCCAAACGAGGATTTCTCCCGCTATCCGCGTGATCTGAAGCGCGATTTGAATTTGTGCCGCAGCGAAGGTGTGGACGTGGTTTTCGCGCCGAGCGACGCGGAAATGTATCCGGGCGAAAATCCGAAATCCGAATTCCGAAATCCGAATTCCAAACCGGCTCACCTGACCACTTACGTCGTCGAGGAAAAACTTTCCCGGACAATGGAAGGCGCGTCGCGTCCGGCGCATTTTCGCGGCGTGACGACGGTTGTCGCGAAATTGTTCAACATTGTTTTGCCGGACGCGGCGGTTTTTGGCGCAAAGGATTTTCAGCAGGCGGCGATCATCCGGCGCATGACAACGGATTTGAATTTTCCGGTGAAAATTATCATTGCGCCCACGTTGCGCGAAGCGGACGGGCTGGCGATGAGTTCGCGAAATAAATATTTGCAGGGCGAATTACGCGCGCAGGCGCTGGTGCTCTGGCGTTCGATCCAGAAAGTTCAGGCGGCGGTGAGAAAATCCGGAAAACCGATTTCGGCGGCGCGGCTCAAAGCGGATTTGAGAAAATTGATTGAACACGAGCCGGCGGCGCGATTGGATTACGTGGAATTTTTCGATCCGGAAACTTTGGCGGCGAAAACGTCGGTTTCGAGTGGGACGCAAATGGCGCTGGCTGTGTTCATTGGAAAGACGCGATTGATTGACAACGCGCGGCTGTGATTTCGTCGGGCCGGCGTAACCCGCGACGTTTTCTTCCCGTCTGGTTTCCTGAATGTTCCGACGCGAGCGAATTCCGCTGGCAATCAAGGTGTCGCGGGAGCGCCGGTGAAATCCTGTTGTGCTTTGAGCGATCCGGCTTCGACGAACAATCGGTAGGCAACGCCGGGTTCCAGTTCTCCCGGAGTGGCGCCTTTCACGGAGGGTTTCATTCCGCGAATGTTTCTCCCGTAAAAAAATTCCTTTGTGGGAACGGAATTGGAATCGGTGGTCAATTCCCAGATGGGATGCGGGAAGCGGTTGGTTTTTATGTCATCCACCGGGATGACTTTGACCGAGGTGAGTTCGTATTTGTTGTTGAGAAGAAAGACCAACTGTTTGCCCGGCGATTTGCGATTGCGGCGCATCCAGCCGCGCGGCGTGACCCAGCGGCTGCCGATTTGAATAGACTCGCCGCGAAATCGGTCTTTATTCAGGTAAAGGCTCAGAGCAGCCAATGCGAGAACGAGCAGCGCGAGGAAAAGGTTTTTCTTTGTCATGACAAAAGACTGACGTTCAAAATGTCAGAATGTTCGATGTAAATAAAAGTTACGGAAAAAAAACGAGACTGAATTATGAAATTTTCGATTCGCAACTCTTCGGATCCGGCATGGGCCGCGCCGGGCGCTTTCACTTTGATCGAACTGCTGGTCGTGATTGCCATTATTGCGATTCTCGCGAGCATGTTGCTGCCCGCGCTCAGCCGCGCCAAGGAAGCGGCGTATCGCATCAAATGCGTGAATAATTTGAAGCAGATCAGCCTGGCCGCGCGGATGTACGTGGATGACAATAACGGTTTGTTTCCGCCGCGAACGGACAACGGAAACCGCTGGCCGACGTTGTTGCGGGACAATTATCAAAATCTCGACCTGCTGATTTGTCCGACGGAACAATTGAAAAAAACTCCTATCAGCGAAACCAATTCGCCGTCCTACGCGGATCGCGCGCCGCGAAGTTATTTAATCAATGGATGGAACGATTATTTTACCAATGTGGGCCCCAATGTAATGAAGGAATCCGCGATTTTGAAACCATCGGACACAATTCTGTTCGGCGAGAAAAAAAGCGACGCGGGTGATTTTTACATGGATATGTTTGAAGGAACCGGCGGGAATGACGCCGACCGGATCGAGCATGGCCGGCATTCCCGTCCGAATCCGAGCGTGCGCGGCGGCGGTTCGAATTACGCGATGGCCGATGGCAGTGTTCAATATCTGAAATATGGTGACTCAGTCTGGCCGCTCAATCTATGGGCCATCCGCGATGAAGACCGGAAAAATTACTCCTTTCAGGTCCCCTGAAAATTGCTTTCGTGACTTGCTAAATCCGCATCCGTTCGTTGACAATTGCGCATGAGAAGATTTGACGAAGATCGAGAAGCCAACCGTTCTTCGACTTGAGGACTTGTCGCTGGCGTCATTGTATTTCTCGGTCTCGGCACCTGTCTTCTCGTTGGCGGCGTTGAAGACGTATTCATCAACAACTTTTCAGGCGTCAAGTTTTGGGTTCGGCTCATTGCTGGAATTTTTGCGCTGTTTTATGGATTCACATTAGTTTTCCTTGGATTCGTGTGTTTGCGCTTCCAACATCGAACCATCAACTCCGAACGAAAGCTTACGATCCACCCCTGAAGCGCGGGGTCGAACTTCATCACGGATTCGTTGGCGACTCAGATTGCTGTTAGAAATTCCACGGTTCTTATGCCTGAGGAACTTACGGTCGTTTTGTCCCGGTGAATCCCCGGGGTCACGTTTCGGATTTGACCCGAATAGCATTTGCGCAGCAGTTTTGGCAGGCTTTTACCAGTTGCAGGCACCACGACCTGCCAAAAATATTTCAAATGAAACTCTCCGCCACATTCAACGCGCTGAAACTCGCCACGTTTCTTTTCCTCGGTCCGGCGCTCGCAGCGCAAGCCACCGATCACGTTATTGCCTGGGGCGACATCAATTACGATGTCGAATTCGGTCAATGCCAGAAATCCGTCCGCGAAATTTCCGCCGGGAGTTTTCATTCGCTCGCCATTCGCAAGGACCGGACGCTCGTGGCGTGGGGCCAGGATCAATTCGGACAGACGAATATTCCATCGAAACTCGCTCGCGTTCCCGTGCTCGACATCGCCGCCGGAAACGTCCATTGCCTCGCGCGATTGTGGAATGGAACCGTTGCCGCGTGGGGACCAACCG
>DASSNZ010000161.1:0-2769 GCA_035701135.1 Verrucomicrobiia bacterium | reverse complement strand
GCATTACCTGCTGATTTTGTAACGAGTGATACCGGCACAGGTTTTGTCCACATCGCTCCCGGACACGGCCTGGATGACTATAATCTTGGGCGTGCAAACGGTTTGCCAATTTACTCGCCTGTCAATGACGATGGATGTCTTGCTCATACGAATGACCTTCCGATTGAGTTTCAGATGCCCGCCGAAATGGTCGGTAAATCCATTCTCGAAAAACACGGCAAAAGTGACGCGAACGAAGCCGTGCTGCACGAACTGCGCGTCCGCCACGCGCTGTTGCATCAGGAAAATTATCATCACAGCTATCCGCATTGCTGGCGCAGCAAAACGCCCGTGATTTTCCGCGCGATGGATCAGTGGTTTATTCAAATTGACCATTTTGTGGGGAGCACGCGCGTCCCGCGTGCGGAATCCGGCGTCGCGCCGGATTCCGTCGAAACGCAAACTGAAAAAACAGACAAACAAAATCTTCGGCGCGACGCCGAAAATAACACGCCAGAGGCGTGTGCTCCCCAAACTTTCCGCGCCGCCGCGCTCGACGAAATCAATCGCGTGAAATGGATTCCCGATTGGGGCGTGAATCGCATCAAAGGCGCAGTGCAAACGCGTCCGGACTGGTGCATTTCGCGCCAGCGCACCTGGGGCGTGCCGATTCCGGCGTTTTACGACGCGAACGGAAATGCAATTCTCGACGCGGGAGTCGTCCGCAACGCGGCTGATTTATTCGAGAAACACGGCTCGAATATCTGGTTTGAAAAATCCGCGGAAGAATTGTGGTCATTGCTCAGGCCGGCGGATTGGAACGGCGCGGAAGCCATTGCGAAATCCAACGATACTTTGGACGTTTGGATTGATTCCGGTTCATCGTCCCGTGCGGTTTTAATGCGACGCGAAGAACTGCAACGTGCTGCCGACATCCTGTCGGCAGATCAAAATAATAAACTTTCCGGCAAGATGCCGAAAGCACGTTGGCAGGCTGACATGTATCTGGAAGGCAGCGACCAGCATCGCGGCTGGTTTCAGTCCTCGCTGTTGCTTTCGCTCGCCGGAAACGGCGCGGCGCCGTTCAAGTCCGTTCTCACGCACGGTTTCATGGTGGACGCCGACCGCGAAAAAATTTCCAAAAGCAAACAAGGCCAGACCTACGAAAAACCGCAAACCTCCGAAGCGTACGTGAAGAAATACGGCGCGGACATCGTGCGGCTCTGGGTGTCGTCGCAGGATTTTCGCAATGACATCGTGGTGAGCGAGGAACGCATCATGAAAGTCGCGGAAACCTATCGCGGCATTCGCAACGCGCTGCGCTACCAGCTTTCAAATCTTTACGATTTTGATCCCGCGAAACATTCTGTCGCGGACGACCAGCTCACCGGATTGGATCGCTGGATTCTCGGCGAATTTTCAAAATTGGAAAAAGACGTGTGCGATGCATACGACAAATACGAATTCCATGTGGTTTATCAGAAGGTCAGCCAATTCATCGCCGTCGAGTTGTCCGCGATTTACCACGACGTGATCAAGGACCGGCTTTACACCGACGCGGCGAATTCGCATCGCCGCCGCTCGACGCAAACGGCGCTGCACCGGCTGGTGACGGGATTATGCAAAATGCTTTCACCGATTCTGGCGTTCACGGCGGATGAAGCGTGGGAATTTGTGCCGGGGAAACCGACAGAGTCCGTGCATCAAAGTGAATTTAAGTTGAACAATTTTTCAATTCCTGAAAATGAACGAAAAGTTTGGAACGACTGGTTCACATTGAGAAATTTTCTCTTTACTGACATGGAAGAAAAGCGCAAAACGAAAATTGTTGGAAAAAATCTCGATGCTAAAGTTTTTTTCAAAGGAAATCAGTTTTCACTTCCAGAAGCAGCTTTGCGAAAAGAAGATTTGCGTGAGCTTTTTAATATATCGCAATTGGAAATTCTTCCAATTGAATACAAAGCTCAGACGCCCAACTCAGTTCATTTTGTAATTGATAAAGCCGATGGCCAAAAATGCGAGCGCTGCTGGCATTGGGAAACGGACGTGGGTTCCAATCCGGAGCATCCGACGATTTGCGCGCGGTGCGTGGAAGCCGTGAAGCAATTCCAATCCGGCAAATAACTGCGGAGATGTTCTATCGCGCGACCGCGTGCAGCATCATCCACGCACCCCAGATTGCAAAAATGACTCCTGCAATTCTTCCAAGCAGCCGCCCGCATGGAATGGTTCTTTCCACCAGCACCAGCGCCGAGAGCGCCGCGATCCACCAGAGATTCATCACGCCCGCGACGAACAGCAGCGCCATGAGAATCCAGCAACAGCCGGTGCAATAAAATCCGTGTTTCAGGCCCGTGACAAACGCGCCGGTTTTTCCCTCACGCCAATTTTCCGTTGAAACGTTTAAAGGCGAACAGCATTGCGAAAGGCATCGCGTTTTCGCCGGAAGCCATTGAAAAATTCCCGCCGCGATCAGAAGTGCGCCGCCGAAAAATGCGTTGGCGCTCACCATCATTGGCGAGAGCAACGCCGTCGCGTGCAGCGCCCATTGCGCGATGGCGGCCAGCGCGCTGAATCCCGTCCAGACCGTGAGATAACCGAGCAGGAAAATTCCCGCGGGCAAAAAAGGTTTTCCGTTTTCGCGTTTTCGTTTGGCCGCCGAGAATTTCAAAACGGCCGGCGTGGCGGACGGAACCATCATCGGGACCATCATTTCCGTCCACATCAGAAACAACGGCGGAATTGTCGCGAACGACCACGGCTGCATGTCCGGTCCGGACATTTGCATTC
>DASSNZ010000160.1:0-7901 GCA_035701135.1 Verrucomicrobiia bacterium | reverse complement strand
CAGGGCCGGCAAGCGCGTAATTGTCCTGGAAAAAGAGCATTTCCCGCGCTTTCACATCGGTGAATCACTGCTGCCGTACAATCAACGTCTCTTTCGCGAAATGGGCGTCATGCCCGCGCTCGAAGCCGCCGGATTCACGCGCAAATTCGGCGCGCAATTCCATCTCGGCAACTCCTCCAAATCGCTCAAACTCAATTTCCAGACCGGCTGTTTCACCGGCGAACCGATGGCGTTTCAGGTCGAACGAGCGAAATTCGACGATCTGCTTTTGAGACACGCGCAATCCTGCGGCGCGGAAGTGCGCCAGGGCTGGACCGTCACAAAAACATCGAATGACGCGAAATCCGTTCAGGTCGAGGCGCGCGGAGAAAACGGCGAAACGGAAATTTTTACGGGATTGTTTTTAATTGACGCCAGCGGACGCGCAAATTTCACCGGCAACCGCGACGGCCTGCGCGAGATTCATCCGCGCCTGAAAAAACTGGCAATTTTCGGGCACTTCGAAGGCGTCAAACTCGATGAAGGCGCGCAGGCCGGCGATATTCTAGTTGTGCGACTTGAGGACAAATGGTTTTGGCTCATTCCGCTTTCGCCGCAGAAAGTCAGCATCGGTTGCGTGATGGACCAAACCGCATTCGCGCAAAGCGGACTTGCTCCCGCCGAAATGTTCACGCGCGCCTGGCAATCCAGCGACGAAATGCGCGCGCGAATGCGCGACTCGCGTCTCGTGAGCGTAATGCAGGCGACGACGGATTTCTCGTATCATAATCGTCGGCTGACCGGGCCGCGGCTTTTGCGGGTAGGCGACGCCGCGGGATTCATGGACCCGGTTTTTTCCGCGGGCGTTTATCTCGCGATGTATTCCGGAAAACTCGCGGCAAAAGCGATTCAGGAAGCCATCGCATCCGGCTCCAACGGCGCGCGGCAATTCCGGGCCTACGAGAAGCGCGTTTTTCACGCGATGAAATTTTACACAAAAATGGTCGAGGCCTTTTACACGAAGCCATTCATGGAATTGTTTTTGCAGCCGCGCGATAAATTCAAATTGCCCGACGCGATTGTCGCGATTCTCGCGGGCGAACTGGAAGGCGGCTGGAAAATCGAGTGGCGCACCCGCTTGTTTTTCTGGCTGGTGAAAATGCAATCGCGCTGGCCGTTGGTGCCGAGAATTTCTTTCGAGCAAAAAGCAGGCGCGAATTAAATTGATTTAAACCGAATTACGAAATAGGGATGGGAGCGCACGCGGCTCGCGCGCCGTTTTCGGCGGCTCGCCGAAAATAATTTTGCCATTTCTTAACGCGCAAAAGACAAAAATGTCGAACAAAGGTTTGGGCGAGCCGCCCAAACCTGCACGCGAGCCGCGTGCCCTCCCCATTTCTATCTCGGGAGTTCGGATAAAATTTTCGATGCGCGTGCCGCGATAGATTTTAACCTTCCTTGTTCATCAGCAGATGTTTCCAGAATAACTGGAAATCGTCTTTGTGACGCGCATATAAATCGTTGACCCGCGCGAACATGCCTTCCGAACGCCGGGCGAGCAGGGGAGGACGAAGCGCCGAAAGCAATAGCGGATCTGGCGCTTGCGCGCTCGCGCCGGATTTCCAGTTGATCAACAAACTGCCCCAGGCGATGGAATCGTGAATCGCGGCGATCCGCCCGACGAATGTATCCGGCCCGATCACGCTGCTGATGACTTGCGCCTCCGGTTCGATAAAAGAACGATCTTCAATCACCGTCATCGGCCCCACGATTGCGTTCGCGCCGATGAAAACATTGCCGCCGATCCAGCATGGCGCGTGCAGGTGCGCTTCGGGCGAAATTCGCGTGTGCAATCCCGCCCAAATGCCCGGGCGAATTTCACGCATTCCCACGCGGTCGGGCGTCTGCGCTTTTGGCATCCATTCAAAAATCGCGGCGAATAAATCGGAGTAGCTTGTGAAGATTGGAGTCATCGAACCGGGAAAACGATCCAGCGTTAGGATTTCCTTCAGCGAACCATTTTTCAACGCGCCGGCGTATTTGATTTCCGCCTGCCCCGCAGTCAGTTCGCGGGATTCGGTTATGACTTCCGCCTTTAATCCCCAGCGCGCGCCGTTTCGGACAATCGCGGCGATTTGTTCGGGCCGGTCGTCCGAGAGAATTTTTACCTCGGTGATTCCGTTCAGCGCAAGATGCGTGAGCCAATATTCCACCAGGCTTTCGCCCAGAAGAGGAATGGCAGCCAAAGGTCCGAACGTTGTCAGATTCGCGACCGCCGGGCGCGCCGAGGGACAAATCAGAACGGCGTTCATCAGTATGCGCCCTTTCCCGAAAGCACGGCGGGAACCGTGCGCGCCAGAATTTTCAGATCCGTCCAGAGGCCGAGGCTTTCGATGTAATTCACGTCAAGCTGGACCTGTCCGGAGAAATCAATTTCCGCGCGCCCGCTGATCTGCCAGATGCAGGTAATTCCGGGCTGAATGGCGAGCCGGCGGCGATGCGCCAGCGAATATTTTGAAACTTCGTTCGGCACCGGCGGGCGAGGTCCGACGAGCGACATGTCTCCGATCAATACGTTGTAAAGCTGCGGCAATTCGTCGAAGGAAAATTTGCGAAGCCATTTTCCGACGCGCGTTACCCGCGGATCATCTTTGATTTTAAACGTTACGCCGTCTTTGTGCTGATTCTGCTTGAGCAATTCGCCCAGGCGTTTTTCGGCGTCCAGACACATCGAACGGATTTTGTACATTTTAAATTCGCGACCGAACCGGCCCACGCGCGTTTGCGCGAAGAACACCGGTCCGCCGTCCTCGATTTTCACCAGGGCGGCGATGATCAGAAAGAATGGACTGCACAGCGTCAGGAAAAACGCGCTCAGCACAACGTCCACGGCGCGTTTCATGAAATCCGTGCCGTTGGCGATCCATCCGGCTTTCAGACGTTGCAGGTAAAAATGAAATTTCAGAAACGCGCGGCCGGGATACGTTTGAGTTGCGCCGCAACGCCGCTGGAGGAGCGCATTGGATGAGTTGTTGGTCATAGCAGGTTTTAAAATTGGAATGAATGGTGCGCCGTTTTTCCGAGGCCGGATCCGGGCCGCCGGGACATTCGCTGATATTTTTCTGAGTGGGCGATAATGGGTTTTACGCTCATTGCAATTTCCGAGTAAGACCGTAAGAGACAAGGGGTTGCCTGACAAAGTAGGTGATGCCAGCAAGACAAATGAACAAACACCCCAAACGGCATGTGGGAATTTCCTGAGAGGAAATTTCGCAGTCCTGGCGTTCAGGAAATCGCCAGCAGTAATTTTTTGATTTCCTTCAGCCGCGCCGCCGCCGCCTTTTTCGTCAGACGCGGAAATCGTCCGCCGACCATTACAAAATCGCCGCGCCGGGTGAGCATCAATTTATCTTCCTTGACCTCGATGATCGTGATGCCGCGTTCCGCGGCTAGATTTTTCAATTCGCCGATTTGCAGCAACAATTCCACCGGTTCCGGCAACGGACCAAAACGGTCCCGCAATTCCGCTCTCAGCGATTCCAGCGCGGTTTTGCCGGTCGCCTGCGCGAGTTTGCGATACATTTCGATTCGATGATGCGGCTCGGGAATGTAGGGGCGGGGCAGGGAAGCGTGAGGCGGATTTTGCGTCGCACGATTTCCCGGTGAAACGGGCGCCGGCTTTTCCAATTCCGCATCATCCGGATTTTCCTCCGTTGCGTTCAACGCCAGAAAATCAAATCGGATGCTCACCTCGATCCGCGCGGGAATTTTCTCGCCTTTCAACGCCGCCACGCATTGTTTGAGCAATTGGCAGTAAAGATCAAAACCAACGGCGGTAATGTGCCCGCTTTGCTCCGAGCCTAACAAATTGCCCGCGCCGCGAATTTCCAGATCGCGCATCGCGATTTTGAATCCGCTGCCCAGCGTCGAATATTGCCTGATCGCGCTGATGCGTTTCCGGACATCAGCCAAAAGTCCGGCGTGACGCGGCAAAAGCAAATACGCGTAAGCCTGATGTTTGTAGCGCCCGACGCGTCCACGGAGCTGATACAAATCGCTCAATCCAAAACGGTCCGCGCGATCAATAATAATCGTGTTCGCGTTCGGAATATCCAGGCCGCTTTCGATAATCGTTGTCGAAAGCAAAACGTCCGCTTCGCCGTTGATGAATTGCGTCATCACTTCCTCCAGTTCGTCGGCGTGCATTTGGCCGTGGCCGACGACAATTCGCGCGTGCGGCACGAGCGCGCGAAGTTTCTGTTCCATCGTGTGAATCGTCATCACGCGGTTGTGGAGAAAATAAACCTGGCCGCCGCGATTGATCTCGCGTTGAATCGCCTCGCGAATAATTCGCTCGTCGTATTGCGTGACAATCGTTTCCACCGGCAAACGGTCATGCGGCGGCGTCTGGATTGCGCTCATGTCGCGCGCGCCGGTCAGCGCAAGATACAGTGTCCTCGGAATCGGCGTGGCGCTGAGCGTGAGCACATCCACGAGTTTGCGGAGCATTTTGAATTTTTCTTTGTGCAACACGCCGAAACGTTGTTCCTCGTCAATGACGACAAGGCCGAGATCTTTGAACGCAATGTCGTTTTGAATCAGCCGATGCGTGCCGATCACGATGTCCACCGCGCCGAGCGCCAGATCTTTCACTACGCGATTCTGCTGGCGGCGCGAGCGATAACGCGAAAGCAATTCGACGCGAATCGGATAATCCGCCATGCGCTCGCGGAACGTGTTGAAATGTTGCTGCGCCAGAACCGTCGTTGGAACCAGCACGGCGACCTGGCGTCCGTCCATCACGGCTTTGAACGCCGCGCGAATCGCCACTTCGGTTTTGCCGAATCCGACATCGCCGCAAATCAAACGGTCCATCGGCTTCGGTTTTTCCATGTCAAATTTCGTTTCGCGGATGGCGCGCAATTGGTCCGGCGTTTCCTCGAAAATGAACGCGCTTTCAAATTCCCGCTGCCACGCGGTGTCCGGTTTGAACGGATGACCGGACAGCGATTCGCGCGCGGCCTGAATGGCGAGAAGCTCGCTCGCCACATCGCGAACGGCGCGTTCGGCCTGTTCTTTCGCCTTGTGCCAGCGCGTTCCGCCAAGCGTGTTCAACGGCGGCGAAATTTTTCCCGCGCCGACGTATTTGCTGACGAGGTGCGATTCGGTGACGGGAACGTATAATTTCGGCGGCTCGTCGCCGGGATTGTTCGGCGCATATTCGATGACGAGGCATTCCGTTTCGGATTTCTGATTTCGGGTTTCGAGTTTCGAACTGGAAACGGCGGGAAGATTTTTAAGACCGAGAAAACGCCCGACGCCGTGCTGCACATGCACAACGAGATCGCCTTCCTCCAGATCGGTGAAATCAATGTCCAGCGCCGAGCGCGTGGCGAGCGCGTGAGGCGATTTCAATCGGCGCGGCCGTTGAATTTTGTAACGCCCGAAAATTTCCGCGTCTGTGACGACAACGACTTTTGCCGCGTCGGAAATCACGCCGCGCGCGAGCGAGCCGATCGAAATCGCCGGAAACGCGGCTGGCGCGGATTTTACATCGCTGGCATTTTCGCCGATGGCAAGTTCGCGCCAGATTTCCTCAAATCGCTGCCGCTCGCCGTCGTTGTTGCAAACGACCTGAACGAGATAATCTTGCCGAAGCCAACGATGAAGCTGCTGGAAAAATTCGCGCCGCTGCACTTCCGCGACGGTCGGTTCCGGCGCGCGTTCGACGAGCGGGCGATACAATTCCAGGTTTGAAAAATCGAATTCGACGCAATCGCCCGCGTTCGGATTTTTTTCGTCGCTGAGTTCGAGAAGAGTCATTTCCCGGGCGATTACCTGTTCGCGAAAATTTTTCCACGAAATGAAAAACGAATCGTTTTCCGGAATTTCTCGCGCGTATTCGTCCGCGCGCTGCGCAATCCATTCCGGCTCGCACGGAATGAAAATGGTTTCTCGCGGAAGATAATCGAGCAGCGTGGCGCAAACTTCCGAGGTTTTTCCGGAAGACGAAATTTTTTCCGCTGACGGAATTTCGACGGCGCGTTTCAGAATTCCCAGTTCGCCCGCGGGAGGAATGTTCACTTCGGAAATTTCCTCGCGCGAGATTTGTGTGAGCGGATCGAAGTAACGCAAGGATTCGAGTTCGTCGCCGAAAAATTCCAGGCGAACCGGCCAGGGACTTGTCAGCGGATATAAATCGAGAATGCCGCCGCGCAAAGCGATTTCGCCTTTTTGCGTCACCTGCGCTTCGGGTTCGTAACCCTGATCTTCGAGCCATTCAATCAAATCGTAAGGCTCGATGCGGTCTCCGCGAGAAACGATTTTTGCGCGTTGTTTTAATTCATTCGGCGCGAAGGTTTTTTGCAGGAGCGCGACGACGCTGGTGACAACGAGTTTTGAGTTTCGAGTTTCGGGTTTCGCGTTTTCGGCCAGAGCAATCAGAGTTTGCAGCCGGTCGCTGATGACATCGGCGTGAGGCAATTTGGATTCGTGCGGGAGAATTTCCCATTCCGGATAAAACAGCGGGCCGGAACTGGAAATTGAAAATCGGGAATCAGATGTGGTTTTGGAAATTTCCGGCTCCCGGCTTTCGGCATTCGTCGTCGGATCAAATCCAATCCACGTTTCGGCGTCCTCCTGAAAAATTTCCTGGGTCTTGAGGCTGTCCGCGATGAGAACGATGGGTCTGTCAGGAAAAAGGCGTCGGAGCAAAACGGCCAGGAGCGGTTGCGCCGGCTGGCTGATGCCCGCGCAGGACAACACGCCTCCGCGCTCCAAACGCCGGGCAAGGGATTGCACTGCGGGAGTTTCGACGAAACGGGCAAACAATTGGCCTGCCGCTTTATCTTGCGAAGCTGGCGTCAAGCGAGCGAAACGTCGCAGGCGAAATCGCGCTCGTCAAGAGAGCGCGAAAGGAACCGGCTGGGAAGATCAAATTTCTAAACGGAAGGCAGGCGGAGTAAAGGAGGGGAATTTTTCAAACGATTCGGGCATCAAACAAAAACCCGCGTTGGCGCGCGGGTTTTGTTAACTTTGTTTTTTTTGCCCGGATTTCTATTTTGACTTTATCAGTTGAAACGGCACTTCGATAAAACCGCCGAGCCAGAATTTTTTATCCGTGTTTGCGCCGTCGAAAACCGTGCGCGTGTAAAAGCCCAGTTTGATTTGTCGTTTCGGCGTCGTGTAATGAAATCCCGCTTCGATGGAATCCTGATTTTCCCGGGGCGCGCGCGGGTAAAAAATTTCGCGCGTGGACGGATTAAATCTGATGTTATCACCGTTGACGCTGCCGAGATGGCGATAGCCGGCGTTCAGTTCCCAGCGTTGGATCTGTTGGAAAAATCCGGCTGAAACGATGTATTGATCGTTTGCCGCCGTGTGGTTCCAGCGAAACAGTCCGTCCGCATAACCGCCAAAACCCTGCCAGCCGAAATGTTTTCGCGCGAGCAGCTCGGGTTCAATGGCAGTGGAAACATTGCCCGGTGTGAAGGGGAATTCCTCCTTGAGTGTGCCGGGCAAAACCGCTCCGGCGCGGAACGTCAGCGTTGGCATCCAGGAACGCAAATCGCCTTCCTTGAAAATCTGGTAGCGCACGCCGAAGGAAATATCCATCAGGCCCGTCGTGGATTGCGGTTCGCCGTCCGGTGAAAAATAACGCCAGCCCGCCGTCGTGTAGCCGAGGCTGAGATCCGCCGCCCATTGCTCGGTCAATCCATATTGGAGCGTGAGATAACCCTGGTTGATATCAATGCCGTAATGTTCGCCGCGCACGCGGAGATCGGATTTGTAGCGATGATCGCCGGCCCAGAAATAATACGCCTCCGATTCCTGATAAGTGAGGCGCGTGACAAGTTGGCCGTGATCGGGGATATCCGCCCATTGGGCGAATGGCGCGTGCGGAACATTTTCGGTGGCAAAAG
>DASSNZ010000159.1:0-5429 GCA_035701135.1 Verrucomicrobiia bacterium | reverse complement strand
TCCGCGCGACGACACACCGTCCGCGCCACGTCCAACGCCGCGCAATGCCGCGTCGCGCCCGGCGTCGCCCATCCTTTGAGGATCATTTTCTCGGATTCGATTTCGCGCACCACGGATTCCAGGCGCGCGGTCATTTCGGATGTGACCAGCGAATAACCGTCCTTTGCGTAACGCGGCAAATCTTTCGGCATGGTCGCCAGTTCCCCCATTAAAACGACCAGATCTTTTTGAATGAGCAGAAGGTTTTCGCGGACAAAATCATGTTCCGCGGTTGCGCGAGCCAATCCAAGGGTGGAATTCAATTCGTCCACGCAGCCGTAGGCTTCGACACGCGGATGGGTTTTCGCAACGCGCCGGCTGTACATCAAAGCGGTGGTTCCTTTGTCGCCGGTTTTTGTGACAATGCTCACGGCAAAAAACTACGATTCATGTCGCCGGGAAAAAAGCGCAAACTTGCAACATGAATTGTGCGAATTTTCATAGATAAAATTTCGATACGGATTACAAAAATTTTCACGGATTAAAATCGTGGTAATTCATGAAAGTCGTATTTTTCCCACGCTTCACCCGTCCACATCCTTTTTGTAATCGAGAATTGCGTCGGCGATGGCGCGCGCCATTTTTTTCCGATACGCGGCGCTGAAGATTTTTTTTCCTTCCGTCGGATGCGACATGAATCCGCCTTCGACGAGCACGGCGGGCATTGCCGCTTCACGAAGCACGGCGTATCGCGCGCGTTTGATGCCGCGATCTTCCACGTCCAATTTTGTGACGAGCGCTTTTTGGATTTCGTAGGCGAGCAGCATGTTCCGGCTGTCGTTTCCATTTCCTTTAACCCAATGCGTGTTGCCTTTTCCGCCGGAGTTGCTGGAATACGCGCCGGCGGGCGTAAGACAATACGTTTCCGCGCCTTTCACCCGGCTGCGCGAAGACGCCGTGGAATTGAAATGCAAACTGACAAACAAATCCGCCTTGCGTTTGCGGGCCAGTTCCGGGCGCGTGTCCAGCGGCACATAAACATCCTTGTCGCGCGTGAGCGTCACGCGAAGCCCGGCGTTTTCCAGATAATCGCGGACATCGCGCGCGAGCAGCAGCGTGTATTTCTGTTCCTCGTTGGAGCCGACGCGATTGCCCGGATCTTTTCCGCCGTGACCGGGATCGAGGCAGACGGATTTGATTTTGATTCCGCGCGCATTTTTCGGCGGCGAGAGAACGGGCCTGATGGTTTTCGTCAAATCGAGCTGGGAAATGTAAGCGATTCCTTTTTCGTACTGGATCGGAAACGAGAGCGTGACTTCAACGCCGTTGATTTGCGCCTTGGTGCGGTCGAGTCGCGGGTCGAGATTGAACACCAGGCGTTTCGAGCCGTGGACGTATTGAATGCTTTTTTTGTCGTTCAACCAATGCGGAACAAAATGGTTTGCGCGCGCCCAGTCGCCGAGTTGGACGTATTCCTTCCCGGCGACGTGGACCCGGGTAAAAGAACTTTCCGCGCCGAGAATCGCGGCGGGTGAAAAAGTCAGCGCGCCGGCCAGAACAAAAAATTGCAGGGCGAATTTCACGGAAACGACCTTTGCAGTTGATGAAATTGATGGCAAGAGAAACGTTTAAGGTTGCTTGCTTTTTTTCTATTGAATAGTTTTCCAAGTCACAAGATTTGAAGGATGTTGGATTGAATATGGATAAAACCGCCGAACTGAAACTGGACGGAAAGACTTACACGCTACCCACCGTCGAAGGCTCCGAAAAAGAGCGCGCCATTGATATTGCGTCGCTGCGCGCCAAAACAGGTTACATCACGCTGGATGACGGCTATGGCAACACCGGCTCGTGCAAAAGCGCGATCACGTTTATTGATGGCGAAAAAGGAATTCTCCGCTATCGCGGCATTCCCATCGAGGAACTCGCCGAAAAATCATCGTTTATCGAAGTCGCGCACCTGCTCATTCACGGGAAATTGCCGACGAGCGCCGAATTGCGGGAATTTTCCGATCTGCTCACCGCGAACGAATTGCTGCACGAAGACATGCGGCATCATTTCGAAGGCTTTCCGCCCAACGCGCATCCGATGGCGATTCTCTCGGCGATGATCAACGCCGCGAGCTGTTTTTATCCGGAACTGCTGGAACGCTCCGTCATGCGCGAGCAATTCAACATCGAAGCCGCGCGATTGCTCTCGCAGGTGCGGACCATCGCGGCGTTCGCGTATCGCAAAACGCGCGGACTGCCGACCGTTTATCCGAAGCCGGAATACAAATTCACCGAGAACTTTTTGCACATGCTGTTCTCGCTGCCGTATCAGGATTACGAGTTGAAACCGGAAATGATCAAGGCGCTGGATTTGATTTTTCTGCTGCATGCCGATCACGAGCAGAATTGCTCGACCGCGACGGTGCGAACCGTGGCTTCAAGCAAGGCGAATCTTTTTGCAAGTTGCGCGGCCGGAGTGTGCGCGCTTTGGGGTCCGCTGCATGGCGGCGCGAACCAGGCCGTTTTGGAAATGCTGGAAGACATCCACAAATCCGGCGACGACGGCTCGAAATTTATCGCCGCCGCCAAGGACAAAAACAGCGGAAAACGCCTGATGGGTTTCGGTCATCGCGTTTACAAAAATTACGATCCGCGCGCCAAGATCATTAAGAAAGCCTGCGACGACGTTCTGGCAAAATTGCACGTGAACGATCCGTTGCTCGACATCGCGAAACATCTTGAAGAAGCGGCATTGCGCGAATCGTATTTCGTCGAGCGCAAGTTGTATCCGAACGTGGATTTCTACAGCGGCATCATCATGCGCGCGCTGGGAATTCCGGTGAAAATGTTCACCGTGATTTTCGCGATTGGCCGAATGCCGGGCTGGATCGCAAATTACAAAGAAGTAATGGATGACGCCTCCGCACGCATTTATCGTCCGCGCCAGGTTTACGTCGGCCCGACGCTGAATCATTACGTGCCGCTTGGGGAACGGAAATAAGGGCGGTGAGTTTCTGGTTTCTGGTTTCTCGTTCCTGGCTTACAACGGAGCGGCTGGATTTATGGCAACGATTAAAAAGTTCGAAGACATCGAAGCTTGGAAAAAAGGCCGCACGCTGAAGCAATCTTTATATCGCTGCTCGAGAACCGGGGAATTTGGAAAAGATTTTGCCCTTCGCGATCAGATTCGACGCGCCGGGATGTCAATCACTGCGAATATCGCCGAAGGATTTGAGCGCGATGGCAATCGTGAGTTCATTCAGTTTTTAAGCAACTCAAAAGGTTCTTGCGGCGAAATCAAAGACCATCTTTATACGGCTTTGGACGAGCGTTACATAACCCAAAGCCAGTTTGACCAATTGTACGCACAGACCGCGGGAGTAGCTGCTCTGATTGCGGGATTTATGAAATATCTACGACAGTCTGAAATAAAAGGCATTAAATTCCAAGCGACGGTTCGAAGCTGAACCGACCAGAAACGAGAAACCAGAAACCAGATACTTTCCCATGAACATTCACGAATACCAGGCCCGCCAACTGCTTCAACAATACGGCGTCGCCGTTCCGCCCGGCGAAATGTGCGACAAACCGGAAACCGCCAAAGCCATTGCTGAAAAACTTTTCGCCGGCGGCGCGAAACTCATCGTCGTCAAATCGCAGATCCATTCCGGCGGACGCGGCAAAGGCACTTTCAAAAACGGATTCAAAGGCGGCGTGAAACTCTGCAAAACCGCGGACGAAGTTTTTGAAAACGCCAAAGCCATGCTCGGCAACGTGCTCGTAACGAAACAAACCGGCGCGGAAGGCCGGCTCGTGAGCAAATTGCTCGTCGCGCTCGCGCCGGACATTCAAAAAGAATTGTATCTTGCCGTGCTGTTGGATCGCGCGAATTCGCGTCCAGTCATCATGGCCAGCACCGAAGGCGGCATGGACATCGAGGAAGTCGCCGCGAAAACGCCGGAAAAACTCATAAAAGAATACGTGGATCCGGCCGTGGGTCTGATGCCGTTTCAAACGCGCAAAATCGCCGTGGCGCTCGGCCTGAAAGGCGATT
Source organism: Verrucomicrobiia bacterium (assembly GCA_035701135.1). Taxonomy (GTDB): domain Bacteria; phylum Verrucomicrobiota; class Verrucomicrobiia; order Limisphaerales; family DASXHY01; genus DASXHY01. The sequence goes on along the minus strand of DASSNZ010000159.1, from coordinate 1,405 downwards.
TGATCGGCCAGGCCGCGAAATTGATTTCCGGCGTTTACAAAACCTGGTGGGAATGCGACGCGTCGCTCGTGGAAATCAACCCGTTGTGCATTGTGGAAGAAACCGGAGGGACGAGTTACACGAGTCCCCAAAAATCCGATTCGAAGCCTGACAAAGACTCGCATAGCTCGTCTCTCCGATTGTTTGCCGTGGACGCGAAAATTTCTTTCGATGACAACGCGCTGTATCGCCACAAAAACATCCAGGAAATGCGCGATCTGAATGAGGAAGCGCCGCTGGAAATCGAGGCGAGCAAATTCAGCCTCAATTACATCAAGTTGGACGGCAGCATCGCGTGCCTCGTCAACGGCGCGGGTCTCGCGATGGCGACCATGGACATCATCCAGCATTACGGCGGAATGCCCGCGAATTTTCTCGATGTCGGCGGCGGCGCGAGCAAGGAACAGGTCACGGCGGCATTCAAAATTATTTTGCAGGACCCGAACGTGAAGGGAATTCTCGTAAATATTTTCGGCGGCATCATGGACTGCAACGTCATCGCGACCGGAATTGTCGCGGCGGTGAAGGAAACCGGACTGAAACTCCCGCTTGTCGTCCGGCTGGAAGGCAACAACGTCCGCGCTGGAAAAGAAACCCTCGCGAATTCCGGCCTAACGCTGATTACCGGAGATTCCATGGCGGACGCGGCGCAGAAGGTGGTGAAGGCGGTTGGGAAATGATAATGGTAAATCCGCGAGCAGACGAAGTTGCGCGCAGATTGGTAATACTCAAATACCAAGTGATTCAAGCCATGACTGTGCCGCCAGTTTTAAGAATGTTATACAAAAGCTGGCAGGACTCAGAACAAAAAGAATTTTATTCGCAATTGCAGCAGAAGTTAGATGAGCTTCGAAATAGTTTTCGCAAATTGGAATTGTGGGAGTTTTTATCTGATGATGAAGAAAAATTCTTTTCGACAAATCCTCTGGATTTAACCGACCGACAAATTGTCAATGCATCTTGGCGAACGGAATCAATTGTGGTTTTGATGTGGGCATTGGGATTAATTTCTGAATTACCATTCTTTGACGTTCAAGCATCGCTTGATTTACTAAAACAAATTCCAACCGAATATCTTTCGGCTTTCTTTGCGGATGCAAAACTAATTGATCAAAAAATAATTGAACAGAAGCGATCAGTGGCGGAACTTTGGCATTGGCGAAGTCGAAACCGGGAATTAGTTGAAAAAGGCAGCAAACCCGAGATTCTCGGAGAACGCTCTTTGGACGATGTCGTTCGAACAACAGCAGTTCTTGCCTACAAGCAAGGTGATCTTGCGGAGATTTTAGACGAAGATTTTACCGCAAGCGGAAAAGCATATCGCAATTTAACCGATGATGAATGGTCATCAGTTAGATCTATTTCA
>DASSNZ010000158.1:0-4005 GCA_035701135.1 Verrucomicrobiia bacterium | reverse complement strand
TTGTGTCGCTGCGAAAAAATCAGCGCGCGCGATCTGCCGGCTTCCGTGCGCTCGGCGGCCGATGCGGAAATGGATCCCCAACGCGTTCTGGCGCGTAACGATGTGACGGTGAAGGAAGCGGAAAAACAATTGATCATTCGGGCATTGAAGGAAACCAAAGGAAACCGCACGCTCGCGGCGAAACGCATCGGCATGAGCCGGCGCACGTTGCATCGCAAGCTGCACGAGCATCATCTGGAGAACTACTGACGTGATTCGTTTACAAGAAGCCATTCATAAAATCGAAGAAGCCGGATGGAAAAAACACATCCGCCTGACGCTGGCATTTTTCGCCGCCGCGCTGCTCGCGCTGGTTTACAATCTGCGAGCAGCCAAAAACATGACCACACAGGAAGCGATGGATTCCGCGCAACTCGCGCGAAACATCGCGGACGGAAAAGGTTACACGACTTTTTTAATCCGGCCTTTCAGCATGTATCTGATTTCCGAAACCGCCAGGGCTTCGTCGTTTGGAAATTCCAAAACCAATCAATTCGATCTGGCGCGAATTCGCGGCGGGCATCCGGACATTTCGAATCCGCCGGTTTATCCCGCCGTTCTGGCCGGACTGATTAAAGTGCTGCCGTTTGATTTTTCGGCGGCGAGCATCAAACGTTTTTTCAGCCGGAGCGGAAAATTCTGGCGGTATCAACCGGATTTTTTGATTGCGTGGTTCAATGAGCTTTTGCTCGCAGCGGTGGTTGTGCTGGTTTTCTTCTGGGCGCGACGGCTGTTCGACATTCAGGTGGCCGCGACTTCGGCCATTCTTCTTTTTGCAAGCGAATTGCTCTGGCATTTCAGTTCGTCGGGACTTTCGACGATGCTGTTGCTGTTGATTTTTATGGGCGTGGTTTGGAGTTTGACTTTGCTGGAAAGCGAATTGTCGGAACCGAAGCGCGGGCCGAAAGCGCTGTACGGCCTGGGCATCGCTGTGGGCGTTTTGACGGGGCTTGGCGGAATGACGCGGTATGGTTTTGCGTGGCTGATTTTGCCGATTCTCGGATTGATCTGCCTGATCGCCGGCGCGCGACGCGCCAAATTGTCGGCGACGATTTTCATATCTTTCGCGCTGGTGATGACGCCGTGGATTGTCCGGAATTTGAATCTCAGCGGGGTTCCGTTCGGGACCGCGACCTATTCCATTCTCGACGGCGGCGGCGGTTTTTCGGGCGACACGCTGGAACGGTCGCTGAATCCCGACATCAACATTTCGCTTCACGCGATCTGGATCAAGCTGTTGGTCAATTCGCAAAAAATTCTTCAAGGCGAATTCTTTTTCCTGGGCGGCGGTTGGTTGATGGCGTTGTTCCTCGCGGGTTTGCTCATCGGGTTTCGCAATCCGGCGATCCGGCGAATGCGTTATTTTTTGATCGGGAGTTTGTTTGTCCTCGTGCTCGTGCAGGCGCTCGGGCGAACCCATCTTTCCGATGACTCGCCGGTCATCAATTCGGAAAATTACATTGTGATTTTGTTTCCGATGATTGCGGTTTTCGGCGTCGCTCTGTTCTACATGCTGCTGGACCAAATGAGTTTTCCATGGCTGTGGCTGCGCAAGGGAGCGATTGGCGTGTTTTGTATTTTGGCGTGTTTGCCGATGATTTTTGCGCTGCTGCCGCCAAGAAATATTCCGATTGCGTATCCGCCATATCTTCCGCCTGTGATTGAGCGCTCCGCCGGATTGCTCAAGCCAAACGAATTGATGATGACCGACGTTCCCTGGGCGGTCGCTTGGTATGGGCATCGCCAGAGCGTCTGGCTTACGCTGGATGCGCTGCCCGATCCCGATGACACGAAACGGAAAGAAAATTTTTTCACCATCAACGATTATCAAAAACCAATCAGCGCTTTGTATCTGACACCCGAAACGCTCGACATGCGGTTCAAATCAGGATTGATCGAGGGCGGAAATTACGGTTGGGGAGATTTGATTTTGACGACGCTGTTGAAAAAAGAAGTGCCGTCGCCATTTCCGTTGCGCGCGGTCGCGCCGGATTTCATGCCGGAACAATTGCTTTTGCTCGACTGGCCGCGATGGAAAAACGCGCATTGGGGCGATTCTGAAAAAGACCTGAAAAAAACACCTGCCGCCTCGCCTCAGGCGCGGGCGAATACTCAGGCTCCGTGGGAAAACAAAGAATCAGACGGCGGGTTGAATTGAGCGAAGGAAAGCGATTTTAAGTAGTTACCGATTCCGAGTGGCCATGCTTGCCCGCGCAACCGGGCCTTGCTGGTTTTGCAATGATGCCGATAAATTTCGCTCTAGTTGAAATTGCTTGAAACCCCATGCCTTTCAAAATGAATTTCATACACACTCTTGCCGCCGCCGTCGCATCCCTTTTCATCAGTTGACCGTGCATGTTTTGCCGTTAAACTTTCGAGTATGAGCACGGCGGATTTGATTTATCAAAAAACCAAATCACTTCCCGGAAAATTGCAATCGGAAGTGTTGGAGTTTTTGGATTATTTGGACCGCCGTCGCGCCGCGCAAATCGAGGCTGCCAAATGGCAAAGCGCACTGCGGGAAACGCAGACTCTCCCCGTCGCGCAAAAAATTACCGAAGAGGAAATTGCCGCTGAAATCGCTGCGTATCGCTCCGGTCAATGAGAGTGGTCATTGACACAAATGTGGTTGTTTCCGCTATTCTCCGCGACCGGTTTCCTGAAAAAGTTTTATTATTTGTCGTGACGCGTCCCGATTTTGAATGGATTGCTTCTCCCGAAATTTTGACGGAATATCGCGAAGTGTTGCGCCGTCCGAAATTTGGCCTGCCGGAATCGGTTTTGTCTCAATGGAACGAGCGTTTTCATTCCGTAGTTGCCAAATGGCCGGTTGACATTTCCGTTTCATTGCCACGCGACATGGCGGACGCGAAATTTCTGGCCTGTGCGCTGGCTGCCGACGCGGATTTTCTCATCACCGGCGACAAGGATTTCACCGAAGCGCGAAAAATGGGAAGAACGAAAATTGTTTCCGTGAACCTGTTTTACAATTTAATTTGCCAGTCGTTTAATTAGCCTGAACCATCTTTGTCCGGCATGTGCGCTGAGCAATCCCCGGGATCAATTAAACTCCACGATTTGCTGATAGACCGGCGCGATGACTTGCGCTTTCGGTTTCATTCCGCGCAAGGTTTCCGCGAACGCAAGCGCCTGGGATTCCTCGCCGTGAATCACGGAAATTTTCCTGATGTCTCCGGTGATTTTTTCGACGTATCGTTTTAATTCATTTTTGTCCGCGTGACCGGAAAAGGAATCGAGCGACGCTATCTGAGCGCGGACTTCGTGCGGTTCGCCGAAGATGTTTACGGGATTGCGGCCCGCGAGAATCTGCGCGCCGAGCGTGTGTTCGGCGCAGTAACCGACGAACAGCACCAGATTTTTCGGATCGCCGATGTTGTTTTTCAAATGATGCCGGATCCGTCCGGCTTCAGCCATGCCGGACGCGCTGATAATGATGCACGGATCTTTAAGGTCGTTGAGTTTTTTTGAATGCGCGGCTTCGCGGATGTAAGTCAGATTTTCCATCCCGAACGGATTGGCTTTTTCGCGAAGGAATTTATAAATCGTTTCGTTGAAACATTCCGGGTGCAGCCGGAAAATTTCCGTCGCGTTCACGCTGAGGGGACTGTCCACGAAAATCGGAATCGCCGGGACTTTTCCCGCCAGCGTGAGTTGATGCAGCGTATAAACGACCTGTTGCGTGCGTCCGACGGCGAAGGACGGGATGATTACTTTTCCTTTGCGATTCACGGTATCACGCACGAGCCGCGCGATTTCCTCGCTGGCGTTTGCCCTGGGCGAATGTTCGCGCGCGCCATAGGTGCTTTCGATTTGCAGGTAATCCACGTTTTCGACCGGTTCCGGATCGCGCAAAATGTCGTCGTGGCTGCGGCCGACATCGCCGCTGAACAGGTAACGAAATTTCTTTCCGTTTTCTTTGAAATCCAAAACGACTTGCGCGGAACC
>DASSNZ010000157.1:0-5247 GCA_035701135.1 Verrucomicrobiia bacterium | reverse complement strand
TTTCGTCGCCGGCCACTTCGCGAATTTCATCTTCGCTCCACTCGACACATTGGGGTTCGCGTTTCAAAATTCGCTCCCACGCGCGCGGCGTTTCGCTGTCCGGCAAAAAAAGAAACGACCACGATTCCGCCGCGCGCGCGTCGTCAAATTTCCGAAACGACGGCGTGCAATAAGTCGGCGAACGCTCGGTCGTGTCCGTCAACACATCAATGCCGAACCGGTCCGCGTAATAGTTGTTTTTTTGCCCGGCGCGATAAACGGATTCCTCCAGCGCGACGAGTTTTGCCAGATTGGAAAGCACTTCGGGTGTTCGCAATGTCGCGTGTATTTCCGTGAGTTTTTCCAGAAATTTCGCGGGAACGAACGCGGAACCTGAATTCGAAACGCTCGCGCTCAATTCGTCTCGCGACAAATCACGGACGGTTATTTCCAGCACGGTCAGCATCACGCAAAGCTGAATCGTCGTCGCCTGCATTCGAGTCGAGCCGGTGATCGCCATCGGGCCGGTCGTTAAATTGATTTTTTCAATTCGCGAATCCTGAATCACTTCGCGACTGCGCTGGACGTGTTCGCACAAAATCGAGTCGGGATTGTTGTAAACGAAATAAACCTTCGCGCCGGCCTCTATTCCGCGCCAGGCTGTTCCAATGACAAACGAAGTTTCGCCGCCTTCCGTGATTGCGAACACAACGTCCTTGCTCGAAACGCCCAGATCGCCAATCTGCTTTTTTCCGAACGCGGTGAAATCCTCGAATCCCTCCACGGATTTGATCAGCGCGAAATCGCCGCCGGCCATGACGCTGAACGCGCGATTTTCGAAATCGCCATTCGCTTTTTCCCGCCAGAAATCGCGCCAGATGGAAACCAGTTGAATGCTCAATCGCCCTGTGGAACCACAACCGGTGAAGAAAATTTTTCCGCCGTTTCTCAACGCGCGCGCGACGGTTTGCGCGATTTTCTCCGCCTCGCCCGATTCGGCAAAATCGCGATATTTCGATACAACATCGCCGTCCACCTGAAACAACAAATCCAGCGCGGCGGCGATGTCGTGTTTCGCCACGTTGCTCAAATTCGCGGTCACTGGATGCGAAGTTTCCGTGGTCAGCGCGCCGAGTTTGAACTGGCCGCTGATTTTGAGAAATTCCTCGGAACGTTTGTCGGATGTTTCACTCATGCCTTTTTATTTTGCCTTTTGCGAAAACGCGGCTGTTTCAATTGTCGCGTAACGCGAGCCGCCCGGAGCCAATTCGCTGCGGATCAATTCCACTTCGCGCCCCGTCCATTCGCCGAAAAATCGCCCGCGGAATTTCCCGACGATGTTCGCGAGCCGTTCCGTTTCCGAACGTTTGATTCGTGGAATCCGCCCGAGCGTCACGTGACCTGCAAATTTTCCTTCCGGTTTTTGCGACGTGAAATCGCGGACGGCAAATTCAATGGCGCGCTGAAGTTCCGGCAGCAAATTCGATTCGTCCCGCGCGCCGACCCAGATCACTCGCGGAAATTTCCAGTCAGGAAAAAAACCGATTCCTTCCGCGCGAAGCCGCAAGGACGGAAAATTTTCGCCCACGCCCCGAAGTGCGACAGCCAGATTTTTCAAATTTTCCGCGTTCACGTTTCCGAGAAATTTCAGCGTGAGATGAAACTGCTGGCGTTTTGTCCAGCGCGCGAAATTTTCCGGCAATTCGCGGCGCAATTCAGCCTGCGTTTTTTCGATCTCATTTTTGATTTCATCCGGCAATGAAATCGCGATGAACAACCGTTGCAGCGCGGGATTTGCGTTTTCCATTTTACGCGATGCTGGCTCAAGGCAGCGGTTCGCCGCGCGCGGCGGTGAAAAGCCGATACCATTCCTCGCGCGTCAGTTCCAGTTCTGTCGCTTTCACCGCGTCGCGAATGCGTTCGGGATTGTTCGAGCCGATCACCGGCATGATTTTCGACGGATGTTTCAAAAGCCACGCCAGCGCCACGACCGTCCGGCTCGTGTCGCGCTCTTTTGCAATTTCCTTAAGCGTTGGAAGAAATTTTTCCGGGCGATAAACCTGTTGCGCGGGCAAAAGCCGTTTTGCGCCCGCGCCGATCAAACCGCCGGCAAGAGGACTCCATGCCATTGGCGTGATTTTTTCAATCAGACATTGGTCCAGCGTGCCATCATCGAACGCGGCGAGTTTCGCCAGGCTGATTTCCAACTGATGCACGACAAGCGGCATCGGACACGCGGATTGCACCGCGGTCAGAAGCGACGGACGAAAATTGCTGACACCGAAAAAGCGAACTTTGCCGGAATGCTCCAGTTCGGAAAATGCGCGGGCGATTTCCTCGGGATCGGCGAGAAAATCCGGGCGATGCAGCATGAAAAGATCAATCGCCTCGATGCCTAACCTTTTGAGCGAGCCTTCGCAGGATTGAATAATGTGTTCGTGCGAAAAGTCCCAGCGTTTCGGCGAAGCGGGATTGGGATTGCCCTGATGCCGCACGCCGCATTTCGTAGCGATCAACACGCGCCCGCGCATTTCGGGAATTTCCATCAGCGTCGCGCCGAGAATCCGTTCGGCGTTTCCGCCGCCGTAAACATCTGCGTTGTCGAACAGCGTGTAACCGGCGTCGTAAGCGGCAAGCACGGCGGCGCGGCCGGCCGCGAAATTTTCAGGACTGGAATTCGCCGGATTTCCCGCCAGCCGCCAGCAACCATACGCAAGGCGGCTCGCAACCAGCGGACTTGCGCCAATTGGAATCGTTTTCAATGAGCGCAAAATAAAACCGCGCCGCGGGTTCGCAAAGTAAATTACAACAACGAATCGCAGCCGCTTCGCCAATCCGCACGCGCGGAAATCAAACACGCGCGCGGGTGGCGGGCGGTGTTCCGGCGGGAATGCAAGGTTCGCGTATTTTACTGAAGCTTCGGCGGCAACTGCGCCACCTGAGTGTAAAGCGCGGAGAGAAGATCGCCGGTTCGCTGGGAAGCGACATTGTTGCCAAACCGAATTGTCGCGCCCGGATCGAAATTTCCGAGTTTGATGCAATACGTTCCGTTCATCATCACGCCGAGCAGTTCGCCGGTTTTGCTGAAAACCAGATCGCCGGGCGAAGGATTGAATTTTCCGAAAAGACCTTTCAGGAAACTGTTGTCCAGCCGCACGTATTCCGGCGCGCTCAGGTCAATTTGAAAACGGCATTCGCCGTAATAACCGTCGCGTGCGCCGATGAGAACGGCGTCCTGAAACTTGTAAGGATCCGCCGAGAGTTTGTAAACTTTGCAGCCGAGCGCCTGCACGTCCGCCGCGCTGAGGGGAATCCAGACCAGCCTCGGATCGTGAAAATGAAACGATAAAGATTTCACGTCCACGTGCGCCGAGCCGTGCTGGAGCGTGCCGGTCAGACTTTCCCAATCCGTGCCCGGATTCCACAACGCGAGCGGCGTGTCCTGAACATGGCAGAGCGCGTACGTGTTCGTGCCGTCGCTCACGAGAATCGTCCCCGCGTCCTTGCTGCGTGTTGCTTCATTTCCAAAAATTCCGGAGCGCGACGCGGTGATTCGAGCCTGAACGCGGTTGGCGGCGAATTCGCTGAAAATGGCATTGGGCGCGAGCGGGCGGTTCTCGCGAATTTCCTGCGCGAGCTGGCCGGATTTGCTGGCCAGCGCTTTGACGCCTTCGGCGAGTTTCGCTTTTTCCGCGCGTTCGGTTTTCACTTCCTCGGCCATTCGCGCGGCCTGTTCGGCGGCGTGTTGTTTTTCAACTTCCGCGACCTGAAGCCGGGAGGCGAGTTGTTGTTTTTCGTTCAGCACCATCCGATTGCTTTGCGCCAGTTCGGCCAACTGTTTTTGAAGCGCCGCGGCTTCATCGGATTTTTTTTGCGCGGCCAATTGCATCGCGGCGAGTTGCTCTTTCGTCAAACTCGCTTCGGTCGAGGCGGATTGAAGTTTCCGGCCAAGCGATTGCAAGTTGGTTTGCGCGGCGGCGAATTTTTGCTCCAGCAACGCCTGTTGCTCCTGCAATTGACGTGCCTGTTGTTCGCGTGATTCCAATTCCTGCTGGACGGATTGAATCTGGCTGGCGCGTTCCTTCGCCGCGTTTTGCGCGCGCTCGAGTTCCGCCATCAATTGCTCGCGGTTCTTTTGCTCTTCGGTCAAGGCCAGGCGCATCGCGGCGGCGAGGTCTTTCCCGTTTTCCGTCGCGGTGTCCACCTGGTTGGTGGCGAGAACCGGTTGCGCGGCTTTTTTATCTTCCGTCGCGTTGTTGATGTTCGCGTCGGGCGATGAAAAAATCAGCAGGCTGACGAGCAGGAAGTCGCAGATGACGATCAGAATGCTGCGGTTCATAGCGCGGTCACCGGATGAGCGGCGGGTGAATTGGCAATTTCCGCGGCTTCAGCCTCGGCTTCCAGCAATAATTTCCGGCGGGCGGGCCGCAGGTGAAATATCTTGAAGAACGAGACGAAAATAATTCCGAACGACGTGGACGAGTACGCGACCATCAGGCTGAATTGCGCGTGGCTCACGGAGAACAGCACGAACGAAATGATCGTTCCGAGAAAGCCGAGATACAATCCGGCGTCGAAGAGATGTTCCTCGTTTTCGAGCAGCCGCAATTTCATTTTCGGAAAGACGCGTTGCCGGCGGATTTCCGCCAGCTTCACGACGCACGCGATGTAGAGCAGCCCTTGCAACACGAAGAACAGGAGCATGGTCAATAAGTTTGATTGGTTCATAAGCGATGATTTCGTGCCGGGATTTCCAGCGGCGACCGCGCCGCCCGCCGTGGGCAGATGCAGTCGAAAAGGCATTGCCATTCTTTGGCTTTCCTGAGAGAGAAACGGCTCGCTCAGGAGCAGCACAACCAGCAGAAAACCCAGCGCAAACAAAAATTCGCGGGCAAAATGAAACCCGCGCACCTGGAGCGGGCGTTCCAGTTCCGAAACCATCGGCCGCGCGAAATGCAGCGCCGCCGCCAGAAGGAAACCGCCGGCCAGGTACAAAAACCATTTCACAATCAGCGCAAACACCGGCGCCCGCAAGCACCAATCCACGAGCCACACGGCGCGGAATCCGCCGGTCGCCAGACGTTGATTGCGCTTTAATAATTCCCGCACGCCGCCTTCGCCGGAACGCAGGCTCAGGCTCAAATCCTTCAAACCGGATCGGCTGAAATTGGTCAGGTAACCCGCAACGGCGGAAGGATCGCCGGAAAGCGCGACGGCGGAAAAAAGAATCGGCAATTGCGAGCCGGATTTGCGGGCGAGTTCGGTCTG
>DASSNZ010000156.1:0-4548 GCA_035701135.1 Verrucomicrobiia bacterium | reverse complement strand
TTCGGGTTTTAGACAGGGCCGTGATCTCTTCCATATTGAAGTTGCGCGGATCCTCGTCTATTTTCGGACGCATGAATTCAAATCGAATTCGTGAGCGCTGGCAGCAGGATGCCAGGCCGTTCACGTTTCATCTGAGCGACGGCACGCGTGTGCCGGTGACGCACCCGGATTTCATGATGATGCCGCCGGGAGCGGGATTGATCATTGTTTACAGCAAGAACGGCGGAATTATGCAAATTGATCCTTTGCACGTGGTCGCCATTGAAGAACCGCCGTCGAAGAAAAAAACGAACGGCAAACATTCTCGTTAATTTTTATTTTTTATGACTCTAACGGAAAGAATCCTCGCCCGCGCGGCCGGCAAACACCGCGTTGAAGCGGGAGATAATATTTGGGTGAATGCCGATGTCTTGATGACGCATGACGTTTGCGGGCCGGGAACCATTGGCGTTTTCAAGCGCGAATTCGGGAAAAACGCGAAAGTCTGGAATCGCAATCGCGTCGTGATCATTCCCGACCACTACATTTTCACCGCCGATTCCAAATCGAATCGCAATGTGGATATTCTGCGCGAATTCGTCCGCGAACAGAATTTGCCTTACTTTTACGATGTCATTGACGATCCGAACGGGCATTGGGCTTTTGATTCCAGCAAAGGAATGCTCAAGCGCCAATACGGTTCGCAATATGCCGGCGTCTGCCACACCGCGCTTCCACAGAAAGGCCACACGCGGCCCGGCGAAATTTTGTTCGGCACCGATTCCCACACCTGCATGGCCGGCGCGTTCAATCAATTCGCGACCGGAATCGGAAACACGGACGCGGGTTTCGTGATGGGAACCGGAAAACTGCTCATCAAAGTTCCCGAGACAATGCACTTCCGGCTTGAGGGAAAATTGCAGCCGGGCGTGATGGCGAAAGACATTATTCTCCATTGCATCGGCGAAATCGGTTTTGACGGCGCGACGTATCGCGCGATGCAATTTGACGGCTCCGGCGTCGCGACGCTTTCGATTGATGATCGCATGACCATCGCGAACATGGCGATTGAAGCCGGCGGCAAGAACGGCATTTTTCCCTTCGATTCGCGCACGGCGGAATACGTGGATGCGCGGGTGAAATTGAACGGAACCAAATCCACCTACGAGCCGGTGGAATTGGATTCCGACCAGAAATTTATTTACGAACTGGTCGTGGATTTGAGCAAACTCGAACCCACCGTCGCGTGTCATCCCGATCCGGGCCAGCGGAAAAAAGCGAAGGAAATGGACGTGAAACTGGATCGCGCCTACATCGGTTCCTGCACCGGCGGCAAGACGAGCGATTTTGTGGAATTCGCCCGGGTGTTGCGCGGCAAACGCGTGGCGATTGACACGTTCGGCGTGCCGGCGACGCCGGAAATCGTTCACGATCTGCAATCCACGCGCTGGGGCGAAAAAACGATCTGGGAAATTCTCACCGACGCCGGCGTGCAAATGACGGAAAACGCCGGATGCGCCGCGTGTCTTGGCGGGCCGGTGGATACGTTTGGACGCATCAATAAAGCGGGAATCAAGTGCATCAGCGCGACGAACCGGAATTTTCCGGGTCGCATGGGAAACAAGGAATCACAGGTTTTTCTCGCCTCGCCGATGACCGTTGCGGCCAGCGCCATTACCGGAAAAATCACCGATCCGCGGGAGTATCTGGGGAATTAAATTTTGATGCTGAGAAATTATTTTGTGCCTTGAGATTTTCGGTGTGATAAAAACCGGGAATTCAAGGCGCACATTTTTTGTCCATCCGTTTTGTTCCGTTCCAGTCAACTCGCGCTTGCGGGTGAGTTGAAAAAACGCTATTCACGCGACATGACTCCCCGGGAAGCAATGGTCGCGTTGAACATGATTGAACACGTCGGACCGGTTCGCGTCCGGCAATTGCTCGAACGCTTCGCCGACGCGCCCGCTGTTTTACAGGCTTCCAAACAACAGTTGCTCCGCGTTCACGGCATCGGCGAGGAAACCGCCGATGCGATTTGCGACTGGGAAAAAACGGTTGATCTCAGTGGCGAATTGAAACGCGCGAGTGATTTCGGGTGCGAGATTCTCACGCAGGCGGACGAAAATTATCCGGAATTGCTTCGCCAGATTTATGATCCGCCGATTGTGCTTTATGTGAAGGGAGAATTGACGGCGCGCGATAAAAACAGTGTGGCAATGGTCGGCTCGCGAATGACCACGCATTACGGAATCGAAGTCGCGCGGAAACTTGCCTATCAACTTGCGTATGTGGGCGTGACGGTTGTGAGCGGTGGCGCGCGGGGGATTGACACGGCGGCGCATCAGGGCGCGTTGAGCGGGAAAGGGCGGACAATTGCGGTGTTGGGAACCGGAATCAATTTGATTTTTCCGCCGGAGAACGCCGAATTGTTCGAGCGCATTGCGGCGAACGGCGCGATTATTACGCAATTTCCGTTCAATCGCCCGGCGGACAAACAATCCTTTCCGATTCGCAACCGGATTGTCGCGGGAATGACTTTGGGAACCGTTGTCGTTGAGGCCAATTTATCCAGCGGCGCGCTGATCACGGCGAATTTTGCGACGGATTATGGCCGGCAGATTTTTGCCGTGCCGGGACGAATTGATTCGCCGCGCAGCAAAGGTTGCCATGAATTGATCAAGAAAGGAGCCAAGCTGTGCGAAAGCGCGGAGGACATTTTGAGCGAGTTCGAATATTTGTTTCCGACCAGCAATCGTCCCGCCGCGCCGGACGAAAACGGCGTGTTGCCCGCGCTGGAATTATCCGAAAACGAACAGAAAGTTTTCGGCGCGCTCGACGGCGAGGAGTTGAGCATTGACGATGTGATTCGGAAAAGCGGACTGCCCAGTTCGGCGGTTTCCGTGGCGCTGCTGAGTCTGGAAATGAAACGGCTGGTGAAACAGTTGCCGGGAAAAATCTTTCTTAAAAATCGGTGAGTGCGCGGGAGGTTAGAAGACAAGGTATTCTGTAAATTCGCAGCCAAAAACGTCGGTGAAACTTACAGAAATAAATGCGATTTGTTTGAAGGCAACGCAAAAAAAATTATTTTTTTCAGCTAAACTGGCAGTAAATAAGCCGCTTTCAGATGTTTTAATTCAAAGGTTTTGATTCACGGGAATGTTCCTTGCTTCTTATGTTTTGCCACTTTTGGCAAAAACAACCAATACACAACAAAAAACCACAAAATGAAGACAAAATTAATTCTCAGTCTGACGTCGGCTTGGGTGCTGACCGGGGTCATGGCTTTCGCCGCTCCGGTAACCCCCAATTATGATACCTTCGGAACTTTATCAGATGCTACATTCGGAGGACTGGGAATTCCCAACACTTCTGTAGCAGCAGTTACGAAAATAGCGAATGGAACTGATACTATTACTCTGGGACTTTCGGCAACACCGCGATACTCTAACCCTGCATTGACTGATATCCACGACGGAATCTTTCATGCAACAACCGGGGAAAACGATGGACTGGATGGGCACGTTCCGCCACATTCTGTCGGGGCGACGTGGAATTTTGATTTTTATTTTGACGCAACAGGTGGCTCATATACTTACCGTTTGTACTATGGCACCGATGCATCATCTCTCATCTACATTGATCCCGCTTTGATAGGCGATAATGCGGCGACACCTAACCACGGAGGCCAAAACTCTGAAAATCTTGATTTTGGCGCTTGGGGCACTCTCGCCAGCTTTGTAATTAATCCTCTTAGTTTTGATCCTAATGCGAATGCAACCTACAGCTTTGAGCTGGTTGCGCTTAATGCAGACGGGACACAACAACTCGGTGAAACTGCGATCAATGTAGTTGTTGGCACAGGCTCACCTGTTCCCGACACTGCTTCCAGCGCATTGCTTTTGGGTCTCGGCTGCGTTGGTCTCCTCGCATTTGGTTTCGCGCAGAAGCGTCTCCAAGTGGCAGCTAATAAATAATTTATCTCTCTCAATCAGGAAGCGCCGGTTTCCAACCGGCGCTTCTTTTTTTATTTTTTTCCAGGTTTAATCACGTTCATAGTAGCGGAAAGAATCGCTTGCTCAAATTTTAGCGAGCACTCGAAATTGCATCGTTTGATGCGGATCCGGTTTACGTTTTGATTTCTTTGAATGAAGCCATTGACTTCCTACACCTGCAAATTGACGGACGCGCAGGCATCGGCTTTGCGCGAATATCTGGCGGCGCGCAACTTCCGTTTTCGTGAAGTGCCTTATGCGCGGTTCGCAGCGGAGAAAGACAAGTTGAACGCGGTTTTCTACGAAAGCGGAAAACTGGTTCTGCAAGGGAAGGGCACGCAAGAGTTCATTGAATTCGTGTTGGAGCCGGAGATTCTCAAGGAGGCGAAGCTGGGTTACGAAGCGGTGTTGAATCCGGATTTGTTGTTGCCGCGATTTGGCGTGGATGAAAGCGGCAAGGGCGATTTCTTCGGGCCGTTGTGCATTGCCGGCGTATATATCAATGAGTCCGTGATCAACGCCTGGAAAGATTCCGGCATTCGCGATTCAAAAAATATTTCCAGCGACAAACGCATTC
>DASSNZ010000155.1:0-12992 GCA_035701135.1 Verrucomicrobiia bacterium | reverse complement strand
GTGATTCCGTTCGGCTCGTATATCGGGCATCAAAAAATGGTGATCGCGGATTTGAATGTGGGCATTCTCTACACGTTCGGAATTGTGTCCCTCGGCGTTTACGGAATTGTCCTGGCGGGTTACGCTTCCAATTCCAAATTTCCGTTTCTCGGCGGCATTCGTTCCAGCGCGCAACTGATTTCGTACGAAATCGCGATGGGGCTTTCCGTGATTCCCATTTTTCTCAGCACAGGCACATTGAACCTCAGCGACATCGTGAGCTATCAGGGCGAACACGGTTGGATGGCAATGCCGTTTATTGCGGCGCATCAGACGGCTCAAAGCTGGATGCTTTGGCCATTCACACTTCTGGCGTTTTGCATTTTCCTTGTCGCGGCATTTGCGGAGACCAATCGCACGCCGTTCGATCTGCCGGAAGCGGAGCAGGAATTGGCCGGTGGTTACAATGTGGAATACAGCTCGATGAAATTCGCGCTGTTTTTCATGGGCGAATACGCGAACATGGTTGCGGTTTCGGCGATGATGACGACGTTGTTTTTCGGCGGCTGGACGCTGCCGATTGCGGGATTGGATCACGCGGCGACGACGATTGGCGCGGGCATTCTGCACATAGTGATTTTCATGGCTAAAACGCTTTTTATTTTGTTCATGATCATCTGGGTGCGCTGGATGTGGCCGCGGTTCCGGTATGACCAACTGATGGATCTGGGCTGGCGGCGGTTCATTCCGCTGGCACTGGCGAATCTCATCGCGACGGCGGTGGTGCTTTGGATAAAAATGAGATGACAACGCAACGCCTACAATTCCGCGAATTAAAGGCTATCGAATCGGCTTTTTCAGCGCCGACGGCGATGAGCCTCCGCATGTTCATGTCGTCAGATCCGGTACCTTGCGAAATTCTGGCTGGCTCCGGTTCAACTGGCCAAAAATGCGCGTCTTTCGCGGAATGAACTCAGCGAAGCACATGATATTTTGACCAAACACGAGCAGGAATTATTGAGAGCATGGCATGAATACTTTGGATGAAATTCGCGTGGAACGTGTCAGCAGCACTGCGGATACACTGAAAGTTGATTTCGACGACGGGCGTTCCGTCAGCCTTCCGTTGATGTGGTTTCCGCGCCTGTTCCGTGCTACCCAGGCGCAACGCGACAACTATGAATTGATGGGCAAAGGCTTTGGTGTGCATTGGCCGGATGTGGACGAAGATTTAAGCGCCAAAGGGCTTGCGCTGGGCAAACCATCCGTCGAATTCCTTAAGCAACAAAGCGGACACAAGGTCGCGGCATGATCGTAAAACGCAAACCATTGAATTTCTGGGAAAGGCTTTATCTGCCGGCGGTGATCGGCGGGTTCAAAGTCACCCTTCGCCATTTCTTCAAAAAGAAAGTGACGATGCAGTATCCCGAGGAGAAATGGGTCGTGCCGCCGGGTTATCGCGGCGCGCCTTACCTCGTCAAAGATCAGCAGGGCAACACCAAATGCGTGTCATGCCAGCTTTGCGAATTCGTTTGTCCGCCCAAGGCGATCAGAATCACGCCGCCCGGAGAGGATTGGAAGCTGGCGGATCGCCCGAACGCGGAGAAGATGCCGAAGGAATTCGAGATCAACATGCTCCGCTGCATCTTCTGCGGTTTCTGCCAGGAAGTTTGTCCCGAGGAAGCAATTTTCCTTCAGCAGGATTACTCGCTGACCGCCGGATCGCGCGAGGATTTGATTTACAACAAGGAAAAACTGCTCGCGCTGGGCGGAAAACATGCCGGTATTCAGAAATGGAAACACAAGGCTGACGAAGCCAAAGAGCAGGAAAACTTTCCTGTCAAACCCTGAAATGAACTCCAGACTCCAAACCCAAGATTCCGAAATAAAAACGAAATCCGAAACCCGAAACCGACAGGTTTCGGCGTGCATCGGGATTTCGGAGTTCGGCATCCATTCGAATTTCGAATTTCGGATTTCGGATTTTTAACCATGGCTCTCAACGATACCATCTTTTACATTTTCGCGGCGCTCTCGGTGATTTGCGGCGTGATGATTCTCGTCAGCCGCAATCCTGTTACGAGCGCGATGTTTCTTGTTCTGACCATCGCGTCGCTCGCGGGACTTTTTGCGCTGCTGCACGCGTTCTTTCTCGCGGCGATTCAGATTCTTGTTTATGCCGGCGCGGTCATGGTTTTGTTCCTTTTCGTTATCATGCTGCTGGATTTGAAAGTCGAGGAACGGCGCAAAATCAAAAAGTTCGGCGCGATTGCCGGACTGGTTTCGGTCGGAGCAATATTCGCCATTTTTCTCAAAAGCCTGAGCGTCTCGCATCTGGCCGGAAATTCTGTTTTGACGACGGAAGGCAGCACGATTGAGCTTGGAAAATTATTGTTCAGCCAATACCTGCTGCCGTTTGAAATTGTTTCCGTGCTGCTTCTGGTGGCAATGATCAGCGTGATTCTTCTCAGCAAGAAGGACTTGAAATGAAATCCGAAAACCGAAATTCGAACGCCGAAACAAATCCGAAACGGAAACCGCGAACACAATTCCTCGAAATCGTTGCGGCGGTTTTCCGAAATTTCCGTTTTGACGTCCTCTCGGATTCGGGATTTTGGTCTCCGGAGATTCTGCCATGAATGTAGGTCTGCAACATTATCTTGTGGTCAGCGCGCTGCTGTTTTGCATCGGCTTGCTCGGCGTCATCATGCGCCGCAACGTGCTCGTCATTTACATGTCGCTCGAACTGATGCTGAACGCCGCGAATCTCGCGCTGGTTTCTTTTTCGCGCTTCAACAACAATCTCGACGGGCAGGTCTTCGTATTTTTCATCATTACCGTCGCCGCGGCGGAAGTTGCCGTCGGACTGGCGCTTATCGTCGCGCTTTATCGCAAACGCCAGACGGCGCACGTCGAAGACCTGACGACAATGAAACTTTGAATTAAGCCACGGATGAAAAACAGATTGAACACAGATGAAATGTCCGCGGGTTACGCGGGCTTTCGCGAATCATTTTTTCGTCTGTACTGTGATTGCGAAATCTGGAAAAAAATCTGTGTTTCATCTGTGTCAATCTGTGGCTGATAAAAAATGAAACTCGAAGTGTTACCCTGGATAATCCTGTTTCTGCCGCTGCTTTCCGCGGCGGTCATCACGCTGTTTACCCAGCGCGACAAAAAATTAAGCGCGGGCATTTCCGTTTTCGCCGTCGTCGTCAGTTTCATTCTCACCGTGATTTTTGTGAGCGCGGTCGGTTGGGAACCCGCAAAACGCGAACTCGCGTTGAACTGGCTCGACATCGGCGCGTTTCATGTGGATTTCGGCCTGCATTTCGATCCATTGAGTCTGGCGATGATGCTGATCGTCACCGGCGTCGCGAGTTTGATTCATATTTATTCCATCGGATACATGAACGGAGATCGCGGTTTTTCGCGCTTCTTCGCGTGCCTGAGTCTGTTCACGTTTTCAATGCTCGGCATCGTCCTTGCGAATAATTTTCTCCAACTGTTTATTTTTTGGGAACTGGTCGGAATCTCCAGCTATCTGCTCGTCGGTTTCTGGTATGAAAAACCCAGCGCGGCGGACGCGGCGAAAAAAGCTTTCCTGACAAATCGAATGGGCGATTTCGGTTTTATTTTGGGAATCCTCACCATCTGGGCGACGCTCGGTTCGCTCAACTTTGGCGCGCTTCAGGAAAAATTAGTTTCCGATCCGCACGCGCTTGGAACTGTGGCGACCATCGCCGGACTTCTGGTTTTCTGCGGCGCCGTCGGAAAATCCGCGCAATTTCCGCTGCACGTCTGGCTGCCGGACGCGATGGAAGGTCCCACGCCGGTCAGCGCGCTGATTCACGCTGCGACGATGGTTGCCGCCGGCGTTTATATGCTTTGCCGGATTTTGTTTTTGCTGAACGCGCCCGCGCTCGAAGTGATTTCCTACATCGGCGGATTCACCGCGCTTCTGGCCGCGCTCATCGCGATCCAGCAAAATGACATCAAACGCATTCTCGCCTACTCGACGCTTTCGCAACTCGGCTACATGGTTATGGCCGTCGGACTTGGCGGGCCGACGCCGGCGATGTTCCATCTTACCACGCACGCATTTTTCAAAGCGCTGTTGTTCCTCGGTTCCGGTTCCGTGATTCTCGCGACGCATCACGAGCAGGACATCTGGAAAATGGGCGCGCTGCGAAAGAAAACTCCCGTGACGTTCTGGACGTTTATGATCGCAACGCTCGCGCTCTGCGGAATGTGGCCGTTCAGTGGATTTTACAGCAAGGACAGCATTCTCGGGCTTGCGATGGAACGGCATAATCACATTTTGTTAGGCGTCGGATTGTTCGTCGCGATTCTGACGGCGTTTTATATGTTCCGTCTTGTGTTTGTGGTGTTTTACGGCTCGACGAAATCGGATCACGCGGAACACGCGCACGAAAGTCCGGCGGTCATGTTGTGGCCGCTGCGAATCCTTGCCATTCTGAGCCTGATCGCCGGATTCATCGGCGTTGAGGGAATTTTCACCAGACAATTTCCTGCCGAAAACGCGGAAGCGGCGGCGGGATTCAGCCAATATTTGTTTGCGCCGTTTATTCACGCGCCCTGGGCGGCAAGCGCGGGATTGGTGGCGCTTGCAATTGGATTTTTCGCGGCTTTCGCACTTTACGCAAAAGCGGATAAAGATCCGCTTGTTGAGAAACTCGGCCCGCTTTCGCGCGCGATGCGCAACCGGTTTTACTTCGACGAACTTTACGAAGCCACGTTCATTCGCCTGCACGACACGCTTGCCGCGATTGCGAACTGGTTTGACCGCTGGATTATCGAGGGCGCGTGCATTGGATTTCTTCGCGGCGGAACGGATTTGACGGGCCGCGCGTTGCGGTTGTTTCAAACGGGAAATCTCCAGACCTACGCGTTTCTGTTCGCGCTGGGCGTGGCGGCGTTGTTGTTTTGGATTTTAGGAAAATAGAATGTCCATTCTGACTTACATTTTTGGTTTGCCATTGGCGGCGGCTGTCGTGCTGGCGCTTGTGCCGCGCAATTTCCGCGTCATCATGCGTCTCGTGGCAATTCTTGCCACGCTCGCTTCGGCTGTGCTCGCGATCATCATGTTCGCGAAATTCCAGACGCATTTTGCGGGTTACCAATTTGAACAGCAGGTCGAATGGGTGAAAGCTGTCGGCATCAGCTATCATGTCGGCGCGGATGGCATCAATGTCGGTCTGATTTTAATGGGCGCGATTGTCGCGTTCGCGGCGGCGTGCTGCTCGTGGGAAATCAAGGAACGCGAAAAGGAATTTTACATTCTGCTTCTCGTCATGTCCGGCGGAATCATCGGCGCGTTCGCGTCGCTCGATCTGTTTTTATTCTACTTCTTTCACGAACTCGCGCTCGTGCCGACGTTCATCATGATTGGATTGTGGGGCAGGGGAGAACGGAGAAATTACGCGGCGTTTCAAATTACCATTTACCTCAGCGTCGGCGCATTGATCGCGCTGATTGGATTGATCGCGCTGTATCTGCAATCCGGCGCGCACACGTTCGATATTCCGGCGCTGACGGATTACATCGCGAAAAATCCGCTGCCGGCGAACGTTCAGCAATTTATTTTTCCACTGTTGTTATTTGGCTTCGGAATTCTCGTTTCGCTCTGGCCGTTTCACAGTTGGGCGCCAATCGGATACGGCTCCGCGCCGACGCCGACGGCAATGCTGCACGCCGGCGTGATCAAAAAATTCGGTTTGTACGGTTTGATCCGAATTGCGTTGCCGATGATGCCGCACGCGGCGCAATCCTGGATGCAAATCATCGCATGGCTCGCGCTGGGCAACCTGATTTATTGCGGATGGGTCGCGATGCGACAGAAAGATTTCAACTGGCTCGTCGGCTATTCGAGCGTCGCGCACATGGGATTTATTTTTCTGGGCATCGCCACATTGAGTTTGATTGGCGTGACCGGCGCGGTGCTGGTGATGGTCGCGCACGGATTTCTCGCGGCGCTGACGTTTGCGTTGAGCGGCTACATTCACGAGCAAACCGGCACGTTGGAAATGAGAAAACTCGGCGGCCTGCTTTTCAAGCTGCCGTTCATCGGAGCGGCGCTGATTATGGCGGCGTTCGCGGGCTGCGGTTTGCCAGGGTTTGCGAACTTCGCGGGTGAAATCACCGTTTTTTTCGGCGCATGGAATGAATTTCGCATTGTCACAATTCTGGCCTGCTGGGGCGCGATGGTCATTGGCGCGGTTTATATGCTGCGGGCGATCCGAACGATGCTGCACGCCGAACTTCCGGAAAAATGGGCGAACATCATGGACGCGCCGCATATCTGGCGGAAATTGCCGTTCGTCCTTTTGCTCACCGCGTTGCTGGTGTTTGGCTGTCTGCCGCGCCTGCTCACCGATAAAATCAAGCCGAGCGCGTGGAATATTGTTCAACTGGCGAATCCGATTGTCGCGAAAAATGCCGATCTGAAAACGGCTCAGGCCAATGCGGCGGATGCCGCGATAAAACAGGAAATTCAAAATATTCCCGCCGGCTCGCAATCCGACACGGCAATTCGGGAAACGGCTGTCAAAGAACAACAATGAATCTTTCGTTAATGAGTTTGGAAGTTTGCGTCGTGGCGCTGGGACTGGTGCTGCTGCTCGCGGATTTGTGGCTGCCGGTCGAGCGCAAACGCGCGCTGGGTTACGCGGCCGCGGCCGCGCTCGCGTTGCTGCTGCTGGCGAGCGCCACGGGTTTTGGGAGTTGCAGCGTTCAGGGAAATGCATTCAACGGAATGTTTGTTCAGGACAATCTTTCGATTTTCTTTAGTCGCTTTTTTCTGCTCGCGGCAATTCCTGTCCTGATTCTCGCGGTGGAATTTTCCGACCGGATTGCGGCGGGAATTTCCGAGTATTACTCGCTCATGATTTTCGCGCTGGCGGGAATGTTGTTCGCCGCGTCCACCAATAATTTCGCCGTGCTGTTCGTTTCCGTGGAATTGATCACCATCACGTTTTACGTGCTCACGAGCTTTCAGCGCGCGCGAATGGTTTCACTCGAAGCCGGCGTGAAATATCTCATTATCGGCGCGCTTTCATCCGCGTTCATGGTATATGGCATTGCGCTGGTCTATGGAATCTCCGGCACGTTCAGCTTTACGGAATTGGCCGCCGTCGCGCCGCAATTTGCGGGCAACAAAATTTTTCTGTTTGGATTGCTGCTGGTTCTGGCGGGATTGGGCTTTAAAGTCGCGGCATTTCCATTTCAAATCTGGGTGCCGGACGTTTATCAGGGCGCGCCGACGCCGACGACGACATTTCTTGCGATTGGTTCCAAAGCGGCGGGTTTTGTGCTGCTGCTGCGGGTTTTATTTATCGCCGTTCCCGCCGTGACAATTCACTGGACGTATCTGCTGATCGCGATTTCGGCGGCAACGATTCTTTACGGAAACCTTTGCGCGCTCCCGCAGCGCAATTTGAAACGGCTGCTCGGCTATTCCGGAATTTCGCACGCGGGATATTCCTTGTTAGGCGTCGCCGCGCTGTCCGCCGCAGGCCAGGCTGCGACGCTTTATTATTTGAGCGGTTACCTTTTTACAATCATCGCCGCATTTTCGGTTGTGGCGCTGGTGATGCGCCATTTGGAAACGGAGGATATTTCCGGTCTCGCGGGCTTGAGTCAGCGCTCGCCGTTTCTTGCGGCGACAATGGCTGTGGCGATGGTGTCGCTCGCGGGAATTCCGCCGCTCGCCGGATTTTTCGGAAAATTTCTTCTGCTCAAAGCGGTCGTGGAGCAGGGCGCGGGCAATCATGCTTATTATTATCTGGCGTTCATCGCGCTCGCGGGCGTGATCGTTTCGATCTATTACTACTTCGGAGTGATTCGCGCGATTTATTGGTCGAAAGGTTCTGATCTCTCACCGATTCCGGTTTCCGTTCCGATGCGGCTGTCACTTTACGGCTGCATGGCGGGAATTTTTTATCTTGGAATTTTTCCGGGACCACTCGTGAACTGGACGCTCGAAGCGGTCAAGGTGCTGAAGTTTTAAGAATTCAATTAAATTCCGAAGGCTGAACTCGCAGCTGCGAGCGCCTGCCAAATTCCAAATTTCGGAATTCAGACTTCGACGTTCGGATTTCAATTCACACCACGCGCATCTGCACGGCGTCCACGATCTGATCATCGCCGACGAGGATCGCCCCGATCACAACGACCATCGCGCCCTTGTGAATCGCGCCTTCCTCCACGAGCATTTTAAGCGATTCTTCAATGGTGTTTTCCGGGTTGATCAAATCGAACGGAACGACAAACGGCGTGACGCCCCAGCTCAAGGTGACGCCGTTAGCGGCTTCCGCGCGCGAGCACAACGCGATAACTCTCGAATATTTCGGGCGCAGCCACGAGGTGTAACGCGCCATGTTTCCGCTGCGGGTGATGACGAGAATCGCGGCGGCTCTGAGTTCGTTTGCCATGACCACCGCGCTTTTGACGAGCTTCTGGCGCGGAGTGATTAAATCGGATTGATCGTAGAAATGCGCGCCGCCGCTGCGCTC
This sequence comes from Verrucomicrobiia bacterium, assembly GCA_035701135.1. GTDB lineage: Bacteria > Verrucomicrobiota > Verrucomicrobiia > Limisphaerales > DASXHY01 > DASXHY01. The sequence continues at coordinate 4,479 of DASSNZ010000155.1, read as the reverse complement.
AATTCGTTTGGCGATGCGGTCGAAAACTTCAATGCACTTCAAGGGATTTTTTCCGACCGTGGTTTCGCCGCTGAGCATGATGGCATCGGCCTGTTCGTAAACCGCGTTCGCCACGTCGGTGACTTCGGCACGGGTCGGCATGGGCGCTTCGATCATGCTTTCCAGCATGTGCGTGGCGACGATGACGGGTTTTCCGATGCGAAGGCAGGATTTGACGATGCGGCGCTGGACAATGGGGAGTTCCTCATACGGAATTTCGATTCCGAGATCGCCGCGGGCGACCATGATTCCATCGGCGGCGCGAATGATTTCTTCGAGATTCGCAATCGCCTGCTGGTCTTCGATTTTTGCGATGACGAACGGATGCGGTTTGTCTTTTGGAAAAAGATTTCGCAACTGTTGAAGATCCGCCGCCTCGCGGACAAACGACAGCGCCATCAAATCAACGCCCAGTTCCAGGCCGAGTTGAACGTCCTGAAGATCCTTCGCGGTGAGCGCGGGCAGGCTGACCTTGACGCCGGGTAGATTAATGTGGCGGCGGCTGCCGAGCTTGCCTTCGGTGAGGACTTCGCATTCGACTTTGTTTCCCGATTTGGCGAGCACTTTCATTTCGATCGCGCCGTTGTCAATCAGCACGACGTCGCCGACGTTGATGTCGTTGATGAAATCTTCGTAATTGACGTCCACCGAGCGTTCTTCCTCGCTTTTTTCGCCGCGCACGGTGAGCGTGAATTTCTGGCCGGGCTGAAGATCGAGCGGCACGGGAAGTTCGCCGGTGCGAATCGCCGGGCCTTGCGTATCCATCAAAATGCCGATGAAATGCCGGTGGCGGCTGGCCTCCGCGCGAATGTCCGCGACCACGCGGCGGACCCAGGCATGTGGCGCGTGCGACATATTGAGACGAAAGACGTTGACTCCCGCGTCAATCAATTTGGAAATCATTTCGGCCGAATCCGTCGCGGGGCCGAGCGTGGCGACAATTTTCGTTTTGCGAGGAGCGCTGACTTGCATGGCGGGAAGAATAATTGCGAAGCGGCGCGGAACAACAGTTTATTCGCGTTGCAATGCGAGAATTCCGAAATGAACTTGCCTTACCTTTGCTCGCGTTTATTATGAGGTGACCTGTTCAATGGTAAAAATTATGGCTGATGTAGCAAATAGATATCCTGAAAACGTGGCTGGAAAGTATTACGTGGACAACCAGTGCATTGATTGCGACCTGTGCCGCGAAACCGCGCCTGACAATTTCAAACGGAATGACGACGGCGGCTATTCCTTCGTGTATAAACAACCGGAAAATCCCGAGGAAGAAGCCCGTTGCAAAGAAGCCAAGGAAGGCTGTCCCGTCGAAGCAATCGGTGACAACGGGTCGTAGAAAAAGATTTTAAAATTCTCGGGCGCCGTGATTTCGCGGCGCTTTTTTCGTACCGGAGCGGAGTTTTTTCCGGATTCAGACGCAGACTTCGGATTTCACGAGCGTCATTTCATGTTCCGGGCGAAGCGGTTTGAGCGCGCAATGCGGCAATGGTTTGTCGTCCAGGCAAAGTCGCACCGATTTGAGCAGCGTGTCGAAATCGTAAGGCTTCGGCAGGAAATTGACATCCTGCATCAGGATCGAATCCTTCCGAAGAATTTCCGGGCTGTAACCGCTGGTGTAAATCACTTTCAAGCGTGGATTTCTTGCCAGCAGAATATTGGCGAGTTCGCCGCCGCTCATTCCACAGGGCATGATCATATCCGTCAAAAGAAGATTGATTTCCACCGAACTCCGTTCCCAGACGCTGATGGCTTCCGGGCCGGTGGCGGCTTTGAGAACGGTGTAACCGCGTTTTTGAAGCGCAAGAACCGCGAGTTCGCGCACGGCCGTTTCATCTTCGACCACGAGCACTGTTTCGCCGTTTCCGATGGCCGATTCGGAATGGATGGATTGATCGGGCCGCTGAATTTTTGGATCGGGCGCGGCCTGGATCGCCGGCAAAAATATTTTGAAAGTCGCGCCATTTCCAGGTTCGCTATTGACGCGGATCCATCCGTCGTGTTGTTTCACGATGCCGTGAATGGTGGACAATCCGAGGCCGGTGCCTTTGCCGACGTCTTTGGTTGTAAAAAACGGATCAAAAATGCGCGCGAGCACTTGAGGTTCCATTCCGCAGCCGCTGTCGGAAACGGTCAGGCAAACGAAGCGCCCGGGTCGCGCTTCGGCGTTCGCGGCGGCGGCTGCCTCGTCCACAACGCACGCTTCCGTCGAAATTTTGATAACGCCGCCTTCGGGCATCGCATCGCGCGAATTCAGCGTAAGATTGATCAGAATCTGCTCGATGCCGCCTTCGTCCGCCAGCACGGATGGCAATTCGTCTGAAGAACGAAGTTGAATTTCGTATTTTTCACCGAGCAAACGCGAAAGCATTTTTCGCGTATTTTGAATGGAGGTGGAAAGATTCAGCGGCCGCGTCTGGAGCACCTGTTTGCGGCTGAAAGCCAGAAGCTGTTTGGTGAACGAGGCCGCGCGCTGGCTGGCCTGCATCACCTGGTTCAGCATGGCGTTGCGATCCAGTTTGTGCGCGCTGGGCGATTGCAGCAGGCCGATGTTGCCTTGAATGACCGTGAGCACGTTGTTGAATTCGTGCGCAATGCCCGCCGCCATTCGCCCGATAACTTCCATCTTCTGTGCCTGACGCAACTGGGATTCAAGTTTGATTTCCTCCGTGATGTCTTCGACGGTGAGGAGCAGGCAGGGAGTCGTTCCAACGCTGACCGGCTCCGATGAAAGCATAATCTGGCGAATCTGTCCGTCGCTGCGGCGAAGCTGACAGGACAAGCTGCGCAACCTGCCTTCGGGCAGAAAAGGTCCGGCGTCGGTTTCCGCGCCTTTCACCCAGATTTGCAATTCCTGGTCCGTCTGACTCGCCAGTTGTTCGGTGGTGTAACCGCTCAGGTCGAGAAAGGATTGGTTCACATCGAGAAATTGCCGGTTCCCGCAACCGAGAATTACGGCCGGATTCGGGCTGCAATGAAATGCCTTGGAAAACCGCTCCTCGCTGCCGCGCAGTTCTTCAGTGCGCTGGCGAACCATTCGATCCAGGTCGTCCATTTGCAATTTCGCCTGGCGGGCCAGCACCCATTTCTGAGACAGCGCGTGCGCGAGTTGCAGGACTTCCACGGTCTCAAATGGTTTTTTCAGAATGAGCAAATTGTCGGTCTGGCCGAGCCGTCGCGTCATGTCGTCCCAGGAATAATCGGAATACGCCGTGCAAATGACGGCCTGAAGCTCGGGGCAGCGTTGCCAGATTTTTTCGAGAGTTTCCACGCCGTCCCAGCCCGGCGGCATTCGCACATCCACAAATGCCAGCACGTAGGGATCGTTTTCCTGAACGGCTTTTTCGATCATCACCAGCGCCTCCTGCCCCTGGTGCGCGGAATCAATCCGAAAGCCGCGCGCTTCGCTTTTCTGGACGGCATCGCCGAAAATTTCCGCTTCAATGTCGTCGAGCCGCGATTGCGATTCGGAGCGCGGGCCAAGAATTTTTCGGAAATCCTCGTGAATCGCGGGATTGTCATCCACGACGAGAATGCGAGGTTCAGCTTCAGATCGAGACGGGTTCATGTTCGACTTGTGGTTGGTTGTCAGGTTTGGTGGTGGTGGTGGTGAGGGGCAGAATGAGAGTGAATCGGGCGCCGGTTCCAGTGCCGTCGCTGTGGGCGCTGAGCGATCCGCCGAGTTCGCGCACGGCGAGCGCGCTGCTGTGCAGGCCGAATCCATGACCGTTCCGGCGCGTGGTGAATCCGTGTCCGAAAATCCGCGTGAGATTTTCTTTCGGAATGCCCACGCCGTTGTCAATGATTTCGATTTTCACGCCGTCATCATCGGAACCGATTTTTATGGTGAGCAGCTTATCAGCGCCGCCGGCTTCGTCCATCGCATATTTTGCGTTGCGGATGAGATTGACCAGGATTTGCAGCACCTTGTGTTTTTCGGTGCTGACCGGCGGCGTCTCCGTGAATTCCCGCCGCACATGAACATCGTGTCTGGCAAGCGCGGCGGCATTGATTTGCAACGCGTCTTCGACCAACTGATTCACGCTGATCATTTCACGGATTCCCGCGACCTTCGCGTAGCTTTGCTGCATCGCGACGATTTGCTTGATATGGTCAATATGTTTGATCAATTGCTCCATTTCCTTGAGGAACAACGCCTGATCGCCGGAAAGATGTTCCGACAGCGCCTTCAGGTAGGATGGAATCTGTTGTCCGCGCGGGTCGAGGGTGAAAAATTCGCCGAGTTTTCCGCTGTGTTCCTCGATCAAAGCGGAAACGCGGGAAAGGCTCGTCATTCTGGAATTCTTGATCCGGTCAATCGTCAGCGAGCATGAAATATTCACGCTGTTCAACACGTTGCCGACATTGTGCAAAACATCCGTCGCAACTTCCGCCATTCCCGCCAGGCGCGAAGTTTCCAGCAAACGCTGGTGCGCCGCCTCC
>DASSNZ010000154.1:0-2552 GCA_035701135.1 Verrucomicrobiia bacterium | reverse complement strand
CCGTGAATTTGAAGGCGTTGGACAAAAGATTGCGGATGACCTGCTCCAGACGCTGCGAATCGGTGAACATGTTCGCCGGCAAATCGGGATCCATCTCGATGTTGAATTCCAATCCTTTCGCGGCGGCCACGTGACGGAACGTGCGCTCGACGTAATCGTTCAAATCGTCGAACCGCAGCGAAGCAATGTCCACCGTGACCGTGCCGGATTCGATCTTCGACAGGTCGAGAATGTCGTTGATGAGACTGAGCAAATCGTTGCCGGACGCGTGAATCGTCTGGGCGAATTCGATTTGTTTCGCGCTGAGATTGCCCTCCACGTTTTGCGCGAGTTGATCGGCGAGAATGAGCAGACTGTTGAGCGGCGTGCGCAATTCGTGCGACATGTTCGCGAGAAATTCGGATTTGTATTTCGACGTGAGCGCAAGCTGCTCCGCTTTTTCCTCCAGCGCCTGCCGCGCCTGTTCCACTTCGCTGTTTTTCCGCTCCACTTCGGCGTTTTGCTCGGCGAGCAATTTCGCTTTCTCCTGCAATTCCTCGTTCGTGTTCTGCAATTCCTCCTGGCGGCTTTGTAATTCCTTCGCCAGCGATTGCGATTGTTTCAACAAATCCTCCGTTCGCGTGTTCGCTTCAATGGTGTTGATGACGATGCCGATGGATTCCATCAACTGATCGAGAAACGCCTGGTGAATCGGGCTGAATTTTTCGAACGAAGACAATTCCATCACCGCCTTGACCCGGCCTTCAAAGAGAACCGGAAGAACCATGATGTTCGTCGGCGCGGCCTGGCCAAGGCCGGACGTGATTTCAATGTAATTCTGCGGCGCGTTCGTAATGAGAATGCGCTCGCGTTCCAACGCCGCCTGACCAACGAGTCCCTCGCCAAGCGCAAAACGGTTGCCCATGTTTTTGCGGTTTCGAAACGCGTAACTCGCCAGCAATTTCAGGTACGGCTCGTTGTGTTCATCATCGTCCACCGATTCATCCTTCGGCGTTTCCATCACATAAAAAACGCCGTGCTGCGCGGAAACGACCGGCGCCAGTTCGGACAAAATCAATTTGCCGACCGTGAGCATGTCTTTCTGGCCCTGCAACATTCGCGTGAATTTCGTGAGATTCGTTTTGAGCCAGTCCTGCTCGTTATTTTTGATCGTCGTGTCTTTCAGGTTGCGGATCATTTCGTTGATATTGTCTTTCAACGACGCAACTTCGCCGCGCGCATCCACCTGAATAAACCGCGTCAAATCGCCTTTCGTCACCGCCGTCGCCACGTCCGCAATCGCGCGCACTTGTGTCGAGAGGTTCGCCGCAAGCTGATTTACATTTTCGGTCAAATCTTTCCACGTTCCCGCCGCGCCCGGCACGCTGGCCTGGCCGCCGAGTTTTCCTTCCACACCAACTTCGCGCGCCACCGTCGTCACCTGATCCGCGAACGTCGCCAGCGTGTCAATCATGCCATTGATCGTGTCGGCGAGTTCGGCGATTTCGCCTTTTGCTTCGACGAGCAATTTGCGTTTCAAATCGCCATTCGCAACAGCGGTAACAACTTTCGCAATGCCGCGAACCTGATTCGTCAGATTCGTCGCCATGAAATTCACGTTGTCCGTCAAATCCTTCCACGTCCCGGAAACGCCTTTGACCTGCGCCTGGCCGCCGAGTTTTCCTTCGGTGCCCACTTCGCGGGCGACGCGCGTGACTTCATCGGCAAATGATGAAAGCTGATCCACCATGGTGTTGACGGTATTTTTCAGTTCGAGAATTTCGCCTTTGACATCCACCGTGATTTTCTTCGACAAATCTCCATTCGCCACGGCCGTCGTCACCGCCGCAATGTTGCGGACCTGCGTCGTAAGATTCGACGCCATGAAATTCACGTTGTCCGTCAGATCCTTCCACACGCCTGCCAGACCGCGCACATCCGCCTGACCACCGAGTTTTCCGTCTGAACCAACTTCGCGGGCCACGCGCGTCACTTCCGACGCAAAGGAGCGAAGTTGATCCACCATTGTGTTGATCGTGTCCTTGAGTTCGAGAATTTCGCCCTTCACATCCACCGTGATTTTCTTCGACAAATCTCCGTTCGCCACTGCCGTCGTCACCGCCGCAATGTTGCGAACCTGACCCGTCAGATTGCCGGCCATCGAATTCACCGAATCCGTCAAATCTTTCCACGTCCCCGCGACACCGGGAACTTCCGCCTGACCGCCCAGTTTTCCTTCAGTGCCCACTTCGCGCGCCACGCGCGTCACTTCCGCCGCAAACGACGAAAGCTGGTCCACCATCGTATTGACGGTATTTTTCAGTTCGAGAATTTCGCCCTTTACGTCCACCGTGATTTTTTTGGAAAGATCTCCGTTGGCAACGGCGGTAGTCACCGTCGCGATGTTGCGGACCTGCGCCGTGAGATTGGATGCCATGGAATTCACCGAATCGGTCAAGTCTTTCCACGTTCCAGAAACTCCTCTGACTTCCGCCTGGCCGCCCAATTTTCCTTCCGTTCCCACTTCGCGCGCCACGCGCGTCACTTCCGCCGCAAACGACCGAAGCTGATCC
>DASSNZ010000153.1:0-11610 GCA_035701135.1 Verrucomicrobiia bacterium | reverse complement strand
GCTGGATGACACCGGTGCGCAAGCCGCCGAGGTCAATTTCTGAAAATTAATAGGAACAAAAACGGTCGGAGCGTTTCGGTTGCGCTTCGGCCTTTTTTTGCGCTCGATTTTGTGATTGCGCCGGGCGGGAAGTCCGAAACTCGAATTGTAAAAGCGAGCAGTTGTATTTTGGAATTCGGATTCGGGTTATATTTGGATTTGCATTTTGCGCTTTCGATTCGGAATTTTTTTGAAAACTCCAATTTGCCGCGTTTTTCGATCTTTCGAGATGCCTGATGGGTTCAGCACCGCATTGCGCGAACGCACAAACCGAATCATCATGCAACACGAAAACCGCTGAAGGCAACGCGCCACTCCTTCGGCGGAAAAACGCGGAAGGTTCGGGATGTTGGCGGAATATCCACAAATTGGAAAAATCTTGCCGGTCCTGGTGCTGGATCCGGACTTGAAAATCCTGTCCTGGAACGACGCTGCCAAACGGCTCTATGGTTATGACGAAAGCGAAGCCGTCGGTCGCGCCGGACACACGTTGCTTCAAACAAAATTTCCCGAATCGCTCGATAATATCCGCGCGGCACTGCGCAAAAAAAATTATTGGAAGGGCGAATTGTTTGAGAAACATCGCGACGGCTCGGAAATTGTCACGCGCAGTTTCTGGGCTTCGCATCAAAATGCGGCGGGAGAATTTCCAGCCATTCTCGAAATCAACATTGACATCACCGATTGCAAACGCACGGAACGGGCGTTGAAGGAATCCGAACAAAAACTGCGGACGGTTTTCGACAACAGCAACGATTCCATTTTGCTCCACAAAGCGGACGGTGAAATCCTGGAAGCAAACCAGACTTTTTTAAAATGGAGCGGCATTTCATCGGAAAAAATCGGCGGCGTCAAAGTTCAGGAATTTTTCGATCCCGAGTCCCCGACGGATTTCGCGCTGGAGGTCTGGAAAAAAACGCTCGCGGGCGAACCGCAGTTTTTTGCCTGGAAAGGACGGCGTCCCTGCGACGGCCTGGAAGTGGATCTGGAAATTTTTCTCCAGCGCATTCAACTTAAAGGCGAACCGGTGATTCTCGCGACGGCGCGGGATGTTTCTCCACGGAAAAAAGCCGAGGCGGCGCTGGAGCAGACGCGGGAAATTCTTCGTCGTCACGCGGACGAACTGGAAATTCGCGTTCGCGAACGCACGGCCAAACTGGAGGAGGCTGTTCAGGAACTTGAATCGTTTTCCTACAGCGTGGCGCATGATTTGCGCGCGCCGCTTCGCAGCATGAGAGGCTTCGGCACGCTGCTCCAACTCGAATTCGGCGAGTCCATCGGCGAGGATGCCAAAGACCTCATCCGCCGGATCAACAGCTCGGCCGAACGCATGGACCGGCTGATTACCGACGTGCTGAACTACAGCAAAATCGTTCGCCAGGAAATGAAAATGGACCGCGTGGACATGGACAAACTGCTTCACGAAATTGTGGACACGTATCCCGTTCTGCAATCGTCCGAAGCGACCATTCATTTTGAAAATCCGCTGCCGTGCGTGCGCGGAAACATGGCCGCGCTGACGCAATGTTTTTCCAATCTGTTAGGCAACGCGGTAAAATTCGTCGCGCCCGGCGTCCGCCCCGATGTCTGGCTTTGGTCTCAATCCGCCGGCGAGCATGTCCGCATTTTCGTTCGCGACAACGGCGTGGGAATTCCCGAACACGGCGCAAAACGTATTTTTGAAATTTTTCAGCGGCTTCATTCCGAAAGCGAATACGAGGGAACCGGCATCGGTCTGGCAATCGTGCGCAAAAGCGTCGAGCGCATGGGCGGCGAAGTCGGTCTGGAATCAGCGCCCGGCAAGGGAAGCACGTTCTGGGTGGAACTCGACGCCTGGAAAAACGAAATGGCCAATCCCTGATGTGGAACAATTCGGTTGAACCACTGATGAACACGGATTCACACGGATAAAAAGCGCTGTTCCAGAGTTGATCCGCCTGGCAGCGCGGTTCAAAATTCAAAGCCGCTCGCGGCCTGCGTAGCCGGAATCAATGTCGTGCCAGAATTCGATGTCGTCCTCGTCCTTTTCCCAGCACAGAAAAACTTCCTTCTCGCCGATGATCGCGGGGAAATCCACCAGCCCGCGCTCCAAATCCTTGATCTGAATTTCCCGCTTCTGAAATTCCACAAGCACGTCGCGCATCCGCGCCAGCAGACGAATCCAATCGTTCACCGTGCGTCCGCCGGCATCGCAGCCGGGCTGCATCAGCGCGTCAAGGCGTTGTTCGTATATGCCCAATTCGCGGCGGAGGCCGGCGAGTGTTTCCAGCCATTCGCGAACCTGCGGCAAAAGCTTCCGCGCCTGGTCGCGCGTGTAATGTTTCCGAAATTGATAATTCATCGCCGTGCTTTGTCGCGCGATGTTTCGAGTTTTTTTCGAACCATCTCGTTTGCTTCGAGCGAAAGCGATTTTCGCCACGCGTCACGCGCTTTTTGCGGCTGGTCCAGCGCGGAATAAATGTCGCCGAGATGATCGTAAAGCGTGGCGTCCTCTTCTTCCGAATATTTAATCGCGTCGAGCACGTAACCGAGCGCCTGCTTCGGCTGTTTCAACTTGTAAAGCACCCAGCCCATGCTGTCGAGGTAGGCGGCGTTTTTCGGCTCGGCTTTGACGGCTCTGGCGATGAGTTCGCGGGCGCGATCCAGATTCATTCCGTGATCGGCCCACATGAATCCAAGATAATTTTGCGCTTCGGAAAAATTCGGCGAAAGCGCGAGGCATTCGAGGAAATTAGTTTCCGCCAGCGCCAGATTTCCGGCGCGTTCGCACGCTGCGCCGAACTGAAAATAAAACAAATCGTTCAGCCGTTTTTGATCGTTTACCTTTGCGAAAATTTCCGCGGCATTGAAATGGCTCACGGCGTTGGTGAAATCGTTCAGCCGGTCATACGCCATGGCCGCGAGGTAATCCACAATAAAATTTTGCGGAAATTTCGTCCGCGCCTTTTCCAACGTCGCCAGCGCGTCGGCGGGTTTGTCATCGCTGATTTGCGCGCCGGCCATATCGTAATAAACCGGCTCGAAATCCGGACTGAGCAAAATCACTTTCGAAAACTGCTCGATGGCTTTCGAGTAATTCGTGCCGGTGTAGGCGATGTTGCCGAGAAGATAATACGCTTGCGCGTCGGTCGGATTGTCGCGAATGATATTTTCAAGCTGCTCGGCCGCGCGCGTGGTTTTGTTGCCGCGCAAATAAATGTCGGTGAGTTTCGCGCGAACTGTTTCCCGCAAATACGAAGTGGCCGGGAGTTTTTCGAGAACCTCCTGATACAATTTCGCCGACTCGTCATTCTGGCCGAGAAGATTGAACGCATCGGCCAATCGCAATTCGAGTTCCGGCGCGGCGATTTTGCTTTTTTCCGCGCGTTTTAAAACGGCCAATCCCCGCGCGCGCGCGACGGATTTTTGTCCCGGCACCTGCAGGCTGTAGCTGCCGTATAATTCGCCGAGGCCGACGAGAAATTCCGGCGAAACGCGCGAAACTTTCGCGGCTTTGTCCAAAACGTTCAGCGCGTCCTTCGCTTTTTCGTTTCGCATGAAAATCAGAAAAAGATTCTGATAACCGACCAGCGAATCCGGCTCCCGCCGAACAGCAATGCGAGCGGCGCGGACGGCGGAATCCTGCCGGCCGAGTTGCGCGTAAATAAATCCGAGCCGCGCAAAAAGATTTGCCGACGCGCCGGGATGGGCGGTGGCGCGGGTCAATAATTCCAGCGCCTGCTCGGATTTTTTTGCTTTGAGCAACTGGCGTGAAACCTCCAAAACGAGCGGCTCATTTTCCAGGTCGTCCATTGCCGCTTTGAAATATTCTTCGAGCGCGCGTTCCGATTCGCCATTCAGTTCATAAACAATTCCGGTGGCGAAATGCGCGTGCGCCTCGACGGGATTGGCGCGGTAGGTATCGGCTGATTTTGAATTTCCAAACGGTCGTTTGCCCGGCGGCATTTGGGAAATGCCGGAACGCGCGGGATCGCGGAACTCAGCCGCGTTGAACGGCGCGCGGCATCCGGCAGCCAGCAAACTGCCGGCGGCCAGCGCCATGATCCAAAAGCCTGAACGAAACAGCATGCCGGTATAATAAACCAAAGGGGCGCAACTCGCGAAACGCAAGTTGCGCCATAAGCTGTCGAAGGCGGAATTACTTCTGCCAGGTTCGCTTTTTGTGGCGATGCTGGCGGAGCTTTTTCCGGCGCTTATGCTTGTTGATCTTCGTTTTTCTTCGTTTTTTCAGTGAACCCATAAAGGATTTTCGATTTTTTATTTGCGATCTACGGCCTGATCCGAACGATTTCAATCTCGCCAAACGAGGGATGATTTGAATATCGGCCACGATTCAGCCCGGAGCCTAAACCGTAAATCATCAATCGTAAATCGTAAATTAATACACCACCTTGTTCAGCGGATATTCGATAATGCCTTCCGCGCCCGCGGCTTTCAGTTGCGGAATCAGTTCGCGAACGACGTGTTCGTCAATGATCGTCTCGACCGCGACCCAGCCTTTCAGACTCAGGTTGGAAATGGTCGGATTGCGCAACGCCGGCAAACTGGCGAGAAGGCTCGCGAGATTTTTCTCCTCAATGTTCATTTTCAAACCGACTTTTGCCTCCGCATCCAGCGCGCCTTTGAGCAGCATCGCCATCGTTTCGATTTTCTGGCGTTTCCATTTATTTTCCCACGCGTCGTGATTTGCGATGAGCCGCGGCGTGGAACTGAGCAATTCCTCCACGATGCGGAGTTTGTTCGCGCGCAAAGATGATCCGGTTTCCGTGACTTCAACAATTGCGTCCACCAGTTCGTGCGCTTTCACTTCCGTCGCTCCCCAGGAAAATTCCACTTCGGCGCGCACGCCGTTTTTCCTCAGATATTTTTTTGTGAGATTGACGACTTCGGTCGCGATGCGTTTGCCTTCCAAATCTTTGACGGATTTCACCGGAGAATTTTCCGGAACGCACAAGACCCATCGCGCCGGTTTTCGCGAGACTTTGCTGAAAAGAAACTCGCCGACTTCGTGGACTTTCGAGCCGTTCTCCTCAATCCAATCGTAGCCCGTGATGCCGCAATCCAAATAACCGTGCTCGACGTATCGGCTGATTTCCTGCGCGCGGATCAGCCGGACTTCCAATTCCTCATCGTCCACGTAAGGCACGTACGAGCGGCTGCTCACGGAAATGTTAAAGCCGGCCTTGGCCATCTTTTCGATGGTGGCCTCCTGCAAACTGCCTTTCGGCAAACCGAAACGTAATTTCTTGCTCATGTAAATTTTCAACGCAGAGGCGCGGAGAACGCAGAGGATCACAGAGAAGAAAAATAAATAAAACCGGCTTTTCTTCGCGTTACTCTGCGCCCTCTGCGTTATTCATTTCCCGCCCGCGTAGCCGGATTAATCTGCCAAGAATGGCGCGGAAAGGCCATCTTCTTCTTTTTGGATTTTATTCGACATCCATCAACAACTTTCCATCCGTGACAGACCAATCCAAAACGCGGCGTTCTAATTTTCCAAATTCAACAAGCAAACGTCCAAGCCGTTCAAATCCGCAACTTCTGCTGAAATGCAAAATTCACACGCTTCCGTTGCCAAAAAAATTAATCAATTGATTTCCTTGATTACTTAAGTCATCCGCATTGCAATAATATCCGAGTCTGCCATTCATTTTTCGATTTGATGCATTGATGACAAGATTCAGATGAAAGGCTCTCCGTAAGGAAATCGTGTAATTTTAATTCCCGCTTTATCCGTGTTTATCTGTGTTCATCCGTGGTTAATTTATTTCCTCCAAATCACACGCCGTCCTAGCACGGAAATTTCCCCACGCGCAATCGCGGCGACGCATCGCGGATAAAGCTCGTGTTCCGCCGCGTGAATTCGCTGATGCAAACTTTCCGGCGTGTCGTTGTCCAAAACCGGAACCGTTTGCTGGCCGATGATTGCGCCGGAATCCACGCCCGCATCCACAAAATGAACCGTGCAGCCGGTGATTTTCACGCCGTGATCCAGCGCCTGCTTCCACGCTTCCAATCCGGGAAACGACGGCAGCAGCGACGGATGAATGTTCACGATGCGATTTTCAAAGGCGCGGAGAAAATCGCCTTTCAACACACGCATGAATCCGGCGAGAACCACCAGATCCACTCGCGCTTCGCGCAACGCATCCACAACGGCGCGCTCGGCGTCTTCATCCAGTTTTGTGCGGAATTTTCCGGGCGGAATAAATCGCGCGGAAATATTTCGCTCGCGCGCGCGCTGAAGAATTCCGGAATTTTCCACGTCGCTCAAAACGAGCGCGATTTGCGCCGGAATTTCTCCCTCGGAAATTGCATCGGCAATCGCCACAAAATTCGAGCCTTTGCCGGAACCGAGCACGCCGATGCGGAATGTGTTTTCGCCTGTCACGCGCCATTCTTACAAGCAGCCGCGCTCGCGCCGCAAGCTTTGGTTTGGAAAACAGAAATCACAAAGTCGGCGGGAAAACAATCAAAGGCTTTTCGTAAAACCGCGACAATGTCCCGCCGCCATCTTGTCGCCAGATCGGTTTAGTTCCGCCGGCAAGATGCCGACGGCACGCTAACTTTCCATTTTCCCGAAACGTTCGCGAAGCGATTTCACGTTCGCCTCAATGCCGATGAGATATTCGTTCGGCCCGTCGGGAAACGGCTCGTTCAAAAACCGGAACAGGCCGCCCAGATCATCGCTCAATCTGGGGCGCACGTAATTTTCCCAGAACGCCGGGCTTTTCCGCATCAAATCCGCCGCGCTGGAAAACGCGGGTACGCGGCCCGGATTATTTGTAAATCTTTCGGCCTCGGCTAATTCCTCGTAAAGCAGCGGCAATTTATCCACGTAATCCGGCGCGGCCATCTGGCTCATCAGGTCCGCCGTGCCGATTGCGAATCCCACAATTCGCTCTTCCTCGCCCGCGAACGGAATTTCGCTCAACGGTTTTTCCAGATCAGTGCAGCGAATCAGGTTTTGCACGGTCCGAATATCGCCGGATGAAACACCTTTCGCTTCGAGCAATTCCGCCGCGAAAACCAACCCGCGCGCGACGTGCGTTACCGTGTATTTGGCGCCGGTGCCTTCGGAATCGGTTCGTTTTTTGATGTAACCCGAGTCGTGGAACAAAACGGCGACGACGCCAAGCCGAAAAATTCTTTCCGAAATGAACGGTTTCGCTCCCGCCGAATGCCGTCCGCGAAGCAATCGCGCCATGCACAAAACGCTTTGCAACGCGTGTTCGAAATCATGATACGGCGCGTCCACCGGCTGGTAATCTTTGAATCCGGAAACAAAAGCTTCCTTCGCCCAACGGAATGCGTTCGGAATAAACGCCTTGTCGCCCGCGGGAAAAATGGAAAGGAAATTCGATTGAACTTCCGCCTCAACCGCTGCGGGATTTTTCGTGACGACAGGCGGATACATTTTGGCGACTGTAAGTGGAACGGGGCGAAAATGCACGCATTTTTCAATTTCCGCCCCGCGAAATCCGGCATTGTTCAGCGAATACTTGTCCGAAATGCACTTTTGAAGAAAACTGGTTCGTGCCGAATGTGGAATATTGAACGGCGGTATGAAAGAAATTAAAAATCCGAAAAACGAAAACCGAACTCCGAAAAAAATCCGAAGCCCGGAAACCGAAGCATTTCGGAAAATTTTTCCAAACATTCGGATCCCGGGATTCTCTCCGATTTCGGCATTCGGATTTCGGATTTAACCTCGTCCATGGCATCGTCATCTTCCCACGTCAACGGCTCCCACACCGATCCGACTTTTCGGTCGCGTCCGAGGCCGACGCTCGAAGTCGTCCGGCGCATTTCGGTTTACCTCAAGCCTTACAAATGGATGAGTTTCAGCACGGTCTTGTGCGCGGTGCTTTCGCTTGGATTTGGATTTTTTTATCCGAAACTCACGCAGGTCATCATTGACGACGTAATCCGCGCGCATCGCCACGATTTGCTCGCGCCGGTCGCGCTGGGATTGCTCGGCGCTTTTCTGTTTCGCGAACTTTTCAACAGCCTTCGCCTTTTCATCAACAATCACCTCGAGCAAAACGTCATTTTTGATATTCGCCAGGATGTTTACGCGCGAATGCAACGGTTGCCCGTGCCGTGGTTTGATCAACGCGCTTCCGGCGACCTCATGACGCGCGTCATCGAAGACGTGAACAACGTGGAACGCCTGCTCATTGACGGCGTCGAGCAGGGAACCGTCGCGCTTTTAAGCATTACCGGCGCGTTGATTTTCATGTTTTTCGCCAGCCCGCAACTCGCCTGGGTTTCGCTCGTTCCGATGCCGTTTCTCGTCGGCGGCGCGCTTTGGTACACGCTCACCGCGCACAAGCGTTATCGGATTCAGCGCGAAGCCGCGAGCGCGATGAACGCATTGCTCATGGATAATCTCCAGGGCATTCGCCAGATCAAAGCGTTCGGACGCCAGAGTTACGAGGACAAACGATTTGAAAAACGCGCGGATGATTTGCGCGCCGGCACGCTCGTCGTGATGCGCGTCTGGGCGATTTACGGTCCCGCGATGCAATTCATCGGCGCGCTCGGAATCGGCCTTGTGCTTTGGGTCGGCGGCGCGCAGGTCATCGCGGGCAAAATGGATGTCGGCGAACTCGTCGCGTTCATGCTGTACGCGGGCATGTTTTTTTACGAACCGATCGGGCGGCTTCATGGATTGAATCAAATGCTTCAATCCGCCCGCGCCGCCGCCGCCCGCGTGTTCGATATTCTCGACACGCACGAGGAACGCGCGGATCGCCGCGGCGCTTTGGCCAAACCCGTTCGCGGCGATGTCGTCTATGAAAATGTCGGCTTCAGTTATTCGACGGAATCCAATCGCAACGCTCTTTTGCGCGAAAAAAATCCGAACAACGACGAGCTTGCGAAAGACCGAATCATCCTCAGAAATATCAATCTCCACGCGAAACCCGGCGAAATGATCGCGCTTGTCGGTCCGACCGGCGCGGGAAAATCCACGCTCGTGAATCTGCTGCCCGCGTTTTACGAAGCGACGTTTGGCCGCATTCTGATTGATGGGCAGGACATTCGCGGCATCGCGCTGGAATCCTTGCGCGAACACATCAGCGTTGTCAGTCAGGAGGCATTTCTCTTCAACGGCACGATTCGTGAAAACATTTTATATGGCCGGCTCGACGCCACGGAGGAGGAACTCATCGCCGCCGCGCGCGCCGCGAATTGTCACGCGTTCATTTCAAAATTGCCCGACGGATACAATTCGCATGTCGGCGAACGCGGCGTGAAATTAAGCGTCGGCGAAAAACAACGCGTCAGCATCGCCCGGGCGTTGTTGAAAAATTCTCCGATTCTGATTCTCGACGAAGCCACGGCGAGCGTGGATACGGCGACCGAAAAACTGATTCAGGAAGCATTGGAACGGCTGATGGCCAATCGCACCAGTTTTGTCATCGCGCATCGGCTCAGCACGATTCGCGCGGCGGACCAGATTCTCGTGATGCGCCAGGGCGAAATCGTCGAGCGCGGCGCGCATGACGAATTGATGGCATTGAACGGACTTTACGCGAAACTCGCGCGAATTCAGGGAACGACGTTTATCGAAGAAAGTTTTGAAAAACTCGCGGATGTGAATGGATAAAAGGAATTATTTCGCCGCCAGATTTTCGGCGGGAACTTCCGGCTCAACCCATTTTCCATGCTCGCGAATTAAATCCACCAGACGTTCCACCGCTTCGGCTTCGGGAATGTTGAATTTGATCGCCTGTTTGCCGACGTAAAGATTGATTTTCCCCGGCGCGCCGCCGACATAGCCAAAATCCGCATCCGCCATTTCGCCCGGACCATTCACGATGCAACCCATCACGGCGATTTTCACGCCTTTCAGATGTTGCGTGCGTTCCTTGATTCGCGCGGTAACGGTTTGCAGATTGAACAATGTCCGTCCGCAACTGGGGCAAGCGACATAATCCGTCTTGAACGAACGGCAACCCGACGCCTGCAAAATATTATACGCGAGCCGCAGGGACATTCCCGCGCCCGGTTCGCCGCGAACCAGAATCGCGTCGCCAATTCCATCGGCAAGCAACGAGCCGATCACGACCGACGCGCGGAGCAAAGCGATTTTGGGTTCGAGCGGAGCGGATTCGAAGTCAGTGCAATCCTTCAGCAAAATCGGATTGCGCCGTCCAAGCCGTTTTAATTTTGCGGAAAGGAGCCGAAATGCCGGAATCGTCGGCAAATTCACGCCGTCTTTGACCGTGACCAATTGCGTGTCGCAATGGATTTCAAAATCCGCGGTCGGATCAATTTCCTGCACATTTAAATTTTCGTAAATCGCCTCGGGTTTCACATCGTCCTTCGGGCGAATCTTCGGCGCGACTTTGTCCCACGTTGCTTGCGTGACAACCACGCGCACGGTTTGCGCGCCGCCGCATTTCGTATTTTCGTTCAGCTCGATTTCCGGAGTTTCGCGGCGTTCGAAATGAAACGGATCGAATGGAAATTCCGAATCCTGAATTTTGATTTTCGAATTCGTGAGCGTCGGAATTTGCGCGAGCAAATCGCGGCAAACTTCGATTTCATGCGGCGAATCCTCGGTGAGCGAAACGCGAATCGTGTCGCCCAGTCCGTCGCACAAAAGGGAGCCGATTCCGATTGCACTTTTGATGCGTCCATCCTCACCTTCGCCGGCTTCGGTGACGCCGAGGTGAATCGGATAATTCCAGTCCGGCCCTTCCTTTTCCAATCGCGCGACGAGCAGGCGATAACACTCGATCATCACTTTCGGACTGGACGACTTCATCGAAAATTTGAAGTTATGAAAATCGTTTTTGCGCGCGATGCGGGCGAATTCCAAAGCGCTTTCCACCATGCCGAGCGGCGTATCGCCAAAGCGGTTCATGATGCGGTCCGAGAGCGAGCCGTGATTGGTGCCGATGCGCATCCCGCGATTGAGGCGTTTGCATTCGAGCACCAGCGGCGTGAAGGCTTCTTCGATGCGTTTCAACTCCGCCGCGTATTCGTCGTCCGTGTATTCCTTGATCGCGAATTTCTTTTTATCGGCGTAATTGCCGGGATTGACGCGGACGACTTCAACCCATTTCACCGCTTCCATGGCGGCCTCGGGTTTGAAATGAATGTCGGCGACAATCGGGACGTTGCAATTCCGCGCGCGCAATTCGCGAACAATATTTTCCAGATTCGCCGCGTCTTTCACAGTGGGCGCGGTGATGCGCACGATTTGACAGCCGACGGCGACAAGCTCCAGCGTCTGCCGCACACATTCGGCGGTATCCATCGTATCACATGTGAGCATGGACTGAATAACGACTGGATGATCATCGCCGACAATGACCCCACCGCGCGCGGGATTGCCCACAACGACTTCGCGGGTTTTGCGGCGATGATAGAAATAAGGAGATTCGCAGTAGCGCATAGCTTATTGGCCCGGCGGTTGAGCCGCAGGCGTCGAATTGTTTTGCGATTGCGGCTGCTCAATCTGAGTTCCGCCTTTGAACATTGCGCGGAACAACGGAATGCGTTTGATGTCGAAAAAGGTCACGTAAAGCATGAAGGAAATCAGCAGCACGGCAAAAA
>DASSNZ010000152.1:0-2038 GCA_035701135.1 Verrucomicrobiia bacterium | reverse complement strand
CGATCTGCCCTTTCTTCACGCGAATTTCCGCCGGGTCATATTTCCAGGCGCGCTCGGTGAGTTTTATGCGCACGTCGGGTTCGCCGAGTTCTTCGCGTTCGAGAAAATTCTGCGACGTCCGCGCGACCACACTCGGCGGCGCTTTGGCGAGTGTTTCGAGGTAATACGCAATTTTCCACGCTTCCTCTTTTTTCACCGTGCCGTCGAAGCCGAGCATCGGTGTGCCGTTGAACCCGGTCAAAATCGTCCGCGTAATTTCCTTCGCGGAATGGCCGGACTTGAACGTGCCGGGCTGTGTGAAATTGCGCGGTTTGATTTTCGAGCCTGAGTCATCGACCAAACCAAGCGCCGCTGATGCGCCATCGCCGCGGCCTGTTTCACCGTGACAAGTGACGCAGGCAAATTTCGAGTAAAGCGTTTTTCCCTCGGCAATCGCGCTGGCGTCGCGCGTCGGCGGATTTCCCAACGGAACTATCGCCGGATGATTTTCATTCGCATCCGCAAATCGCGGCGAAAACGTTTTGATATATTCCACCACCGCCCAACGATCTTCGTCGCTCAAATGAACGCGCCACGGCGGCATCGGCGTTCCCGGCAAACCAAGCGAAACAGCGCGAAACAAATCTTCATCGGTCGGCAAGCTGCCCGACGGCGTGGAGCGCAAGCGATAATTGGCCTGCGCGAAATTGCGCGGTTTTGGCGCGAGAAACGCCGCGGCATCCGCTTTGCCATCGCCATTCACGCCGTGGCACGCCGCGCAGTTTTGTGAATAAATAGTTTTGCCATGCGCAATCAGATCCGGAGTGACAACCGGTTTTGAAGGAACGGACAACTCGGAGAAAGTGACTTTGCCGAAACTGGACGCGGGTTTGGCTGGGGCCGATGCGACGGTGCGTTGGCCTGAGGAATCGTTGTTCACCTGATTCGATTTTTGATTACAGGCTGTGAGCGCGAACGTCAGAAAAGTTGATGTGACCAGGCAGGATGTTTTCATTTGTTTGAAAAGAATGCGCGAAAAGCTCTCACCAATTTTTTCTTGTCGTCCGCGCATTCATTCATCGCTCGAAATATCAGGAAGGCGGCGCGGAGCAGATACACTCTTCTTGCGCATTGTTTCGCAGAAGTTGTTCAGGCCGATTGCGGGGAGTTTTTATCGGAGAAAAAATTGGAAAAGAGGCCGCACGTGAATTATCTAATGCGACCAATTTATCATGCGTTATCGAAAATGGATTTTCAGTTCCCTTCTGATCTTATTGTTGCTGGCCGTCGCGGGCTGCCAAAGCATCGGTTATTACAAACAGGCGATTGCCGGGCAGATACAAATGCTTTCCAACCGGCAGCCGCTGACCAAGCTGCTGGCCAATCCCGACACCAAACCTGAACTGAAAAAGAAATTTCGATTGATTCTGGAGCTGCGCGATTTTGCCGAGAAGAAACTCCACCTCGACGCGGGCAAGCGCTATTTGTCCTACGTTGACCTGCATCGCTCGAACGCGGTCTGGAACGTTTATGCCGCGCCGGAATTTTCGTTGAAGCAGAAATCGTGGTGGTATCCTGTCGTGGGGAGTGTGACCTATCGCGGCTATTTTTCCGAAACGGCGGCGCGCGATTACGCGGACAAATTGCGGGAGAAAGGCTACGACGTTTACGTCGGCGGCGTGGATGCCTACTCAACGCTTGGCTGGTTCAACGACCCGGTGCTCAACACGTTTATCGGCGATTCGGAACGTGGTTTGGCTTCGCTGATTTTTCATGAGTTGACGCATCAACGTTTGTTCATTTCGGGCGACACGGAATTCAACGAAGCGCTGGCAACGGCCGTCGCGGAGGAAGGATTACGTCGCTGGCTGGCACAAAAAAATGATCCTGCCGCGTTGGAAAAATTTAACGCGAATGTGAAACGCAAAAAGCAATTCGTCGATCTGATCCGCGACACGCGCCGACGGCTCGAAGCGCTCTACGAGACGGCTTGCGAAGATTCCAATCCCGCCGAATTGCGCGGGCAAAAGGAAAAAATTCTGAACGACCTTCGCAAAAA
>DASSNZ010000151.1:0-30084 GCA_035701135.1 Verrucomicrobiia bacterium | reverse complement strand
AAATTCAGGAATGGCTGAAGGATAATCCGGATTGAACCGGACGCGCGAAACGGAATCAAGGGCGGGAAATTTTCCGGAGAAATTCGCGTGGCTGCAAGATTTCAATGCCGAACGGTTTTTCAAGCGCAAGCAGGTCTGCGTCACGGCTGACGATAGATTTTGCGTTTGCGGCCAAAGCGCATCCGACGAAGATATTATCGTCAACGTCGCGGCTGAGTTTCCCGGTTGGCAGAGGCTCGACAATATTGGAGATGGACTCCACCCGGTTCAGAAAATGAACAGGTTCGGTTCCGGTTTCTTCTTTGATCTTGTCCGCGATTTCGCGGTATTCCCGAATAATTTCCGGACAGGCGGCGATTTGAAATTTTCGGCTTGCCAGAGCCAAAAGACATTTTCGGGCTTCGCCCCGCCAGAACATCCCTGAAACCACGACGTTGGTATCAAGAACGGCTCTTGTTCTTTGCACGATGTTTTTTGATGGTTCCGCCCAGCAGCCGGGATTCTTCTTTTCCAAAACGCTTTCCGGTATCCGCCAGTTTCAACACCGCGCGAAACTCGCGTTCAGTGGGTTCGGGGATGGGCGTGATATAAAGTCCTTTGCCGACCTGCGTGACGCGCAATTGCGTTTCCGGTTTCAACCCGGCGGCTTCCACAAAGGCTTTTGGGATCGTGCATTGATTTTTGCTGGTAAGCGCAATCGTGGTTGTCATGCGGTAAGATTGCCTTACTTGCGTCCGGTTGTCAAAATACGCTCGTTCCATTTAAGGGCGGGCGTGTTGACCCGAAGTATTTCTTTCGTTCATCCCGGATTGAATTGCGCGAACGGCAAACAACGCTAAACTTTGCCGGTGATTCGAAACATTATTTTCGATTGGTCGGGAACGCTGGTGGATGATTTGCCCGCGGTCTGGAAAGCGACCAATTACGTGCTGGCGCAATCGCGGCGCGCGGAAATGACGCTCGAACAATTCCGCGCCGAATTCTGCCTGCCGTTCACCGCGTTTTACGACAAACACACGCCGAATGTTCCGATGCCGCAACTGGAGAAATGGTATCACAGCCATTTTCAGCAGGTGCAGGATTCGGTCTGCGAACTGCCGCACGCGCGGGATTTCCTGGAATTCTGCCGCGCCAGGAAATTGCGGATGTTTCTTCTGAGCACAATTCATCCGAATCATTTCGCCGTTCAGAAATCCGTCACCGGTTTTGGAGAATTCCTGGAGCGGCCTTACGTCGGCGTCTGGGACAAGCGAAAAAAAATTCACGACATCCTCGCGGAAAATCATCTCGCGCCGGACGAAACATTATTCATCGGTGACATGAGCCACGACATCGAGACGGCGCGGCACGGCGGGATTCATTCCTGCGGCGTTTTGACCGGCTACAACACGTTGGAGCAATTGCGCGCGGCGGAACCGGATTTGATTGTCGAGCATCTGGGAGAATTGCGCGGGATTCTCGAACGCAACGAAATGGATTTGAAACCGCGCCGGCGCGATTTTGGCGAAACTCATTTGCCCATCGCGACGGTCGGCGGATTGATTTTTAACGGCGCGGGCGAAGTCCTCATGATCCGCACGCATAAATGGTCCGAGCTTTGGGGAATTCCCGGAGGCAAAATCAAATGGGGCGAGCCGTCGCTGGACGCGTTGCGGCGCGAACTCAAGGAGGAAACCGATCTGGAAATCGAGGACATCGAATTTGTTCTCGTTCAGGATTGCATTCATTCCAAAGAATTCTATCGCGACGCGCATTTTATTTTGCTCAATTACACCTGCCGATGTGTCAAAGAACCGAAAGTCAAACTCAACGAAGAAGCGCGCGAATTTCGCTGGGTGAAACTGGAAGCGGCGCTGGAAATGCCGGTCAACGAGCCGACGCGAACGCTGTTGCTCGCCGTCGCGGAAAAATTAAAGAGCGCAAAAAGAAATATCGGAAGCTATGTCACGAATCAGCATTGTTGATCTGGAAGTTTTTTATTGCGTCGGCGTCGGCGACGAAGAGCGGTCCAAACCACAGCGTTTGCTCGTCACGGTGGAAATGGATTTCGATTTCACCGTTGCCGCGACGACGGATCGCGTCGAGCGGACAATCAATTATTTCGAGGTTTCGCAGGAATTGCTGAAATACGGCAACGGGCGAAATTGGAAATTGCTCGAACGGCTCGCGACAAATATCGCGGACATGATTCTCGCCAAATTCAAGCCGCAGGAAGTTTTCGTCGAAGTCAAAAAATTCATTATTCCGCAGGCGCGGCACGTTTCCGTGTCGCTGGCAAAAAGCAGAACCGCGCGATGAAATGGCGTGGACGGGGCGCCGTGGCGCTCTTCAGCTTGGAATTCCGCTGATATACGTTTCCAACTGGGAAATGGTCGTGGTCTGCGCGGAAATGATCCAATTGACCAGATCGCCAATGGAAACGATGCCGCTGAGTTCGTTTCCTTTCACCACCGGCAAATGCCGCACGCGATGCTCCGTCATCAGGCGCATGCAATCCTCGACCGATTCGTTCGGGGTCACGCGGGCGATGTTCGGGGAAAAAATATCGCGCACTTTCAATTCCCGGGACGACCTGCCTTTGAGCGCGACTTTGCGCGTGTAATCGCGTTCAGTGAACATTCCCGTGAGCCGGGAGTTTTCGACAACGGCCAGCGCGCCGATATTTTTTTCCGCCATCAATTTGATCGCGTCGAAGACCATCGTGTCCGGTGTGACGGTCCAGACGTTCGAGCCTTTGTGGGAGAGGATTTCGTGGATTGTGCCGTGTGGAATCATGAGGAACCTCGCGGGTTGGCCTGGATCAGAGTGGAGCGCGTGTCCTGGCGCGCCGGCCGCGATGCGGCTTTTTCCGAAGCAGTTGACTGTTTTGGTTCATGGACGAACTCCGTTCAGAACTGGTGATGCAAACAGTGTATCACTGAATCCGGAATTACGGCACGATTTTTTTCCGGGAATTTTTATCGCAAAATTTCACGCGGAATCTGGGGCGCACACCCCATTTTGAACGGGGCCAAATATCCAGCAGTATATCAGGCCGTAATGAAGCGGAAGCCGATCAAAACCGAGGCCATCGCGAACGAGAACTCGAAAGCTATCGGGAAATTGTCCCGTCAGATGGAAGAACTGAAAAAAATGTCCGAGCTGCATGCGCTCAAACATAACAAGCAGGAAATTTCCTACGACGCCGCAGCCTTGGAATCGGAATCTGAACTGTCGGAACCGACCCGCGAAAAACCCGTCCGGAAATCTGTTCCGCCTGAGAACAGGATTTCAGGGCAGCCATAAACACAACGCGATTTCACCTCTCGGATTCCTGACGGCGGAATCGAAAAATCAACAAGCCTGAAAATGCCGGAGCAAGGGAAATTGTTGTTCAGGCAAGCCGTTTTGCGCAGTCGGAAGGAGAATTAAAAACTCAAAACCGGGAATTCAAAATTTTCCCATCAGTCCATCGTTTGTTTCAGACAGGCTTTGACGCGCAGCCAGTCCGGAAGTTCTCCCGGAGCCAAAGGCGCCGAAATTCCACGAAACACTTTCGGCACCGCCCATTTCCAATGCTCGACATGGCCGTCCGCGAAGGAAAGATTCGCGCCCTGATTATGGCGGTTGGCCGGCAGATCCCACCAAGTCTGGCTTTGATCGTAAAAATCGGTGGGCATTCCGAATTGCGAATCGAACATCGAACCGGCGTGTTCATCAATGAAAACCAGACAATTCACCGGGTTGGGATTATTAATCCGCGTCAGCTTTTTAAAACACGGAATGTATTTCATGAGCGTGGGACTGAATTCCGGATAACCGTTCACCGACTGGCTCATGTTGTAACTCCGAAGGCGATCGCGCGTGAGCGGATTTCCGTTCGCGCCGTCAATTTTCGCGTGGTCCGACGGGCAATGGTAAATCGCGACCGATCTGTTGTAGGGAAACAGAAGTCCGTTTTCGATGTTCGTCGGGCTGGAATCGGTGCGGGGAAAATCCGCGCACCACGACGCGCCGGAGGAGATCCAGGTATTCGTCGAGGCGCTGGCGACGGAATTGTTAGGCACGAGCAGATCGTCGTTGTCCATCGTGTACATGTGCCAGCACGTCTGGAGCTGTTTCAAATTGTTTAAACACGAAATGGATTGCGCCTGCGCCTTGGATTTGGAAAGCGTCGGCAGCAACAGCGCCGCGAGAATTCCGATGATCGCAATCACCACAAGCAATTCGATCAACGTGAATCCCCGCGACTCACTTGATCGGCAATGGTCGGGGAAAGCGGCACGGGCTTTCCAGGATCGGCGCTTCATGTGTAACGGATCTTTTCCGGGCTGGAACATACTCCGTCGTTGAAAAAATCCCAAGAGAAGTTGGAAAAAAAATCGAAAAAGAATATTTCCAAGCCGATTTACCGGCCCGCCGCCAGCCGGATGGCTTCCAGTTCCTCCCACCGCGCGTAAAGTTTCGCCAGATTTTCTTTCGCTTCCGCCAGATCGGCCACGAGTTGAGAGGTTTGGGTTGCGTGGGTCCGATGAAATTCCGGCGAGGCGAACAACGATTCGATTCGCGCGATTTCCGCTTCGACTTCGGAAATCCGCTCCTCCATGCCTTCGAGTTCTCGCGTTTCCTTGAACGACAATTTGCGCGGCTTTTCCGTTTTCGCGGCGACCGCGCGCTGGTTGGCCGTTGATTTGTTCACCGATAAAATTGCCGCGCTCTCGCGCGCCGCCGCCGCGTCCGCGCGATTCTTTTTTTCCAGATAATAATCGTAATCGCCGACGCTGTGCGCGATTTTCCCATCGCCTTCAAACGCGAGAATGTCCGTGCAGACGCGATTCAAAAAATAGCGGTCGTGGCTGACGACGCAAACGACGCCCGGAAACGCCACCAGCGCTTCTTCCAGCACCCGCAGCGTCGGCAGATCGAGATCATTCGTCGGCTCGTCGAGAATCAGAAAATTTCCGCCGCTCTTCAAAATGCGCGCAAGCAAAAGCCGGCTTCGCTCGCCGCCGCTCAAATATTTTACCTGGGCGCTGATGCGCTCGTCGGCGAAAAGAAATCGCTTGAGATACGCGCGCAGCGAAAGTTTGGCATCGCCCCATTGCACGAATTCCGTGCCGTCCGCGACTTCGTCGAGAACCGTCCGGTTTTCG
This sequence comes from Verrucomicrobiia bacterium, assembly GCA_035701135.1. Classification (GTDB taxonomy): domain Bacteria; phylum Verrucomicrobiota; class Verrucomicrobiia; order Limisphaerales; family DASXHY01; genus DASXHY01. The sequence continues at coordinate 24,952 of DASSNZ010000151.1, read as the reverse complement.
TTCAGTTGCAACCGGCCCTGATCCACGTAATTGAATTTCGTGAGCGGACCGATTTTCACCGAGCCTTCCGTCGGCGCGATCTGGCCGATAATGATTTTTAACAACGTGGTTTTGCCGAGTCCGTTCCGGCCCGCAACGCCGATTCGCCGGCCGTTTTCAAACGTAAAATCAAATCCGCCGAACAATCTGCGCCCGCCGAGTTCCATTCCGAGATTATTCAATTCCACAGTGCGATTGCCGAGTTGCGGCGGCGGCGGAATGACAAGTTCCACGTCCTCTTCGATTGCCGGACCGTCCTGCGCGGCGGTTTCGTAATATCGCTCGAAACGATTTTTCTGTTTGCTCCGTTGCGCGCGCGGGCCGGTTCGCACCCACGCGAGTTCCTTTTTCAAAAACATCTGGCGCTTGTGCTCGATCGTCGCATCGGCGGCCTGGCGCTCGGCTTTGGCGAGCAGGTAATCGGTGTAATTTCCGTTGTGCGAAAAGAATTTCCCGTCGGACAACTCGACAATTCGTCCCGCGACGCGATCCAAAAAATATCGGTCGTGCGTGACGATCAGAAACGAGCCGCCGAAATTTTCGAGAAATTCCGCGACCCATTCGATGGCTTCCGGATCCAGATGGTTCGTCGGCTCGTCAAGCAACAGAAAATCCGGGCGCGAAACAATCGCACGGCACAAAGCGACACGGCGTTTTTCCCCGCCGGAAAGCGAGTCAACACGACGGTTGCCCTCGGGACAATTCAGGCGCGACATGGCGATTTCAATTCGCTGATCGAGCGTCCAGCCTTCGAGCGATTGAATCCGGCTTTCCAGTTCCTCGTGACGTTTGGAATCGGGCGGCAGTGATTCGAATTCCGCGATCAGGTCCAGCACGTGCCTCGCGCCGTCGCGGATGTTTTCAGAAACCGTTTTGGCCGGGTCGAGCGTGAAATCCTGCGGCAAATAACTCACCACGAGATCGCGCCGGCGGCTGACGTTTCCGGCGTCGGGCGATTGAAGACCGGCGAGAATTTTAAGAAAAGTTGTTTTGCCGCAGCCGTTGCGTCCGACCAATCCGATGCGGTCGCCCTCCTGAATTCCGAGCGTGGCGCAATCAAGAATCGCGCGGTCGTTGTAACGCACAACAACATCGGTGGCGGTAAGAATCGAAGACATAACTTTAAACCCTGAACTGCAAACCAGGCATTACAGGAGCGCGAAAATTACCACAGAAATTCGGAGGAACAAGCGCGGACAGCAGGAAGAGTGGAAAGGATTGAGCGAACCGAAGTCGAATGCCGAAACCCGAAATCCGAAAGAATCCGAATTTCGAAGCCCGAGCCGGCCGGGCCACCAGAACGTTCAATACGGTTTTGTTTTTTTGTATTTCGATTACGCCGCCGCGCGCTGTACTTCTTTTCTTCGGATTTCATGCTTCGGACTTTTTTCGGATTTCGCCATTTGGATTTCGGATTTCGCCCGTGGTCAATTTTGCATCCGCAATTGAATTTCTCAGCGAAGATCAGCCGTTAAAAAAATTTTTGAATTTCATCCTGAACATTGCCTTTGCCCGGGATTTAATTACCGTTACGGAAACCAAAGGAAAAAAATATGAAGATTGGATTTGTCGGCGTCGGTCGCATGGGTTCGAACATGGCGCGAAGGTTAAAGGATTGCGGATTCGAAATCGGGGCGGTTTTCGATGCCAACACCGGCGCGGCGGAAGCGTTGGCGCGTGAATTGGAAACCACAGCCGCAGCCGAACTTCGTTCAGTCACGGAATTGTGCGACATCATCATTACTTCTGTTTCCGATGACAAAGCGATGAAAGCGATTTTCACCGGCGGATTGCTGAAGAAAGCGCGCGGAAAACTTTTCATCAACACCGCAACCGTAACGCCCAAAATTCATCTTTGGGTCGAAGCCAAAGCGGAAAAAGCCGGCGCGCAATCGCTCGAAGCGGCGATGGCGTCGAGCATCACGCAGGCGCGCGAAGGAACGCTTTATCTGATGTGCGCCGGAAAACCCGATGCGTTCGAGCGCGCGAAACCGATTCTCGAAAAACTCAGCGCGTCCATGCGTTACCTCGGCGCGTCCGGAACCGCCGCGCAAATCAAGGCGCTCGTCAACATGGTGATGAACATCAACACCGCCGCGCTCGCGGAAGGACTTGCTCTGGCCGACGCGTTGGGCTTGGATTTGAACGTCGTTCGCGAAGTGTTTTCTCAGACCGGCGCGAATTCGCGCGTGCTCCAGACCGACGGCGAAGACATGCAAAAACGAGAGCATACCTGTTTTTTCTCGGCGGCTCACGCGGCCAAGGATTCCGGAATCGCGCTCAAGCTCGGGAAATCGCAGGGATTGAATCTGCCGCTCGCGACGGCGACGAAAAAGCAATACGACCGGATGATTGCCGAAGGTCTGGGCGAACTGGACAAATCAGGAATCGCGGAACTGACGTTCAAAGGAAGAGGACGAAGCGGTTAATCCAAATTCCGAAATCCGGGTTCCGAATTCCGAAACAAATCCGAAACCTGAAATCCGATATGCGCCGCTGGAAGTTCTTTGCTGCGCGGATTTCCGCTGAACAGAAAATCCGCCGATATTCGCATTCGGATTTCGGGATTCTTTCGGACTTCGATTTTTCGGAAATTCGGACTTTCCTCCAACGATCAGTTGGGCCTCAACTGGGTTACAAAATCATTCGCGCGCGGCGTGTGGAACGGCTAACCTGTAGCCATGATGTCGGGAAAAATTCAGGTACCGGAAACGCTCGGTCTGGGCAAGCTCGATCTGCCCTCCGCGCCGGAACAGGCGGCGGCAATGGGCAGCCAGCAGGAAATCGCCCGCGACGTTTACCGGCGCATCGCGCGCAACATCGGCAAAGTCATGCTCGGCCAGGCCGGGACGACGCGCATTGTCCTCGCGGCGCTGGCGACCGGCGGGCATGTTTTGCTCGAGGATTTTCCCGGCACCGGCAAAACCACGCTTGCCAAGGCGCTTGCCCGCTCGCTTCACGCCACGTTCAAACGCATTCAATTTACGCCGGACCTGCTGCCGTCGGATATTCTCGGCGTCTCGGTTTTCAGCCAGCGCGATCAGCTCTTTCATTTTCATCAGGGACCGGTTTTCACCAACGTCCTGCTTGCCGACGAAATCAATCGCGCGTCGCCGCGAACGCAATCCGCGTTGCTCGAAGCGATGGGTGAGAGCCAGGTGAGCGTGGACGGCGAGCGGCATAATCTTTCGGAATTTTTCTTCGTGATCGCGACGCAAAATCCGGTGGAATTTCGCGGCACGTATCCGTTGCCCGAAGCGCAGATGGACCGGTTCGCAATGCAATTCACGCTCGGTTACGTCCAACCGGCGCAGGAGGTCGAAATTCTCACCGCGCAACAATACAGTCATCCGCTCGATTCGCTGGAATCCTGCGCAGGCGTCGGCGACGTGCTGACAATCCGCCGCGCGGTGGAAAGCGTGCGGTTCAGCGATGAATTGAAACGCTACGTCGTCGAGCTGGTCGGCGCGACGCGCACGGCAAACGGCGTGCAACTCGGCGCAAGTCCGCGCGCGTCCATCACGCTGATGAAAGCGGCGCAGGCGCTGGCGTTATTCGACGGAATGGAATTTGTGACGCCGGAATTGATTCAGGAACTCGCGGTTCCCGTCATTGCGCATCGGCTCGTGATGCATCCGCAGGCGCGCTTTTCGGGCGTGACCGCGCGACAGGTGGTTCGGGACATCGTCGCAAAAACAAAGGTTCCGGCGTGAGAATGTGTGACTCAGATTCTTAGAATTGTTTACGCGGTTTACCGACTGTTTTCCTCGTTTCGATTTCGGGTGGCGCGGCGGTTTACGCGGGCGGGCGCGATGGTTTTCGCGGCGATTGTGCTTGGCGCGGTGATGGGAATTGACACAGAAAACACGGTTGCCTACCAGGCATTCACGCCGTTGTTGTTTCTGCTGGTTTGCGCCATGATTTTCAGTTGGCGCTTTCGCGCGCGTTTTTCCGTCAGACGATTTCTGCCGCGTTTCGGCACAGCGGGCCAGCCGCTGAGTTACGCGGTGGTTCTGAAAAATAATTCCACGCGAACACAATCGGATCTGATGTTGTTCGACGATATGACGGATCCGCGTCCGCGTTTCAACGAATGGAAGGCCGTGCAACTGGCGAATGAAAAACGGTTTCGCTCGTTCCGCGTCGGCAAGGACCGCCGGCGCGCGTCTCCGTTCAAGGTCGCTTCCACGAAAAGCGCGGCGATTCCGGTCGTTCCTCCCGGCGGCGAAACGGAAATCAAAATCGAGATGCTGCCGATGAAACGCGGCGTGCTTTCGTTTCAAAGCGTCACGCTGGCGCGGCCCGATCCATTCGGATTATTCCGCGCCTTTTACAAAATGCCGCTGGCCTCCAGTCTTCTCGTTCTGCCGAAGCGTTATCCGCTGTCGGATTTTGCGATGCCCGGCGCGACGCGTTATCAGGAAGGCGGCGTGGCGCTGGCGAGCAATGTCGGGCAAAGCGAGGAATTCGTCGCGCTGCGCGATTATCGTCGCGGTGATCCGTTGCGGCACATTCACTGGCGAAGCTGGGCGAAAGCGGGAAAGCCGATCGTGAAGGAATTTGAAGATGAATTTTTCGTCCGGCACGCGCTGGTGCTGGATACGTTCACGCAGGATCCGCGCAGCGAGGCGTTCGAGGAAGCCGTTTCTGTCGCGGCTTCGTTTGCCTGCACGATTCCCGTTCAGGAAACGTTGCTGGACCTGCTGTTCGTCGGTTCCAAAGCGTATTGTTTCACCGCCGGGCGCGGCGTGGCGCATGGCGATCAGATGCTGGAAATTCTGGCGTCCGTTTTGCCGTGCGCGAACAAGCCGTTCTCGACGCTGGAACATCTGGTGTTCAATCATGTCGGGCAATTGAGCGGCTGCATTTGCGTGCTGCTCGCGTGGGACGCTCCGAGACGCGCGTTCGTGAAAAAACTTCAGGCCGAAGGCATTCCGCTGCTGGTGCTGATCGTGGCGGAAACCGGCGACGCCGCAAAAATCAGGCCGGACCCTGCGGAAATCCCGGAACGATTCAAAATCCTGGAGGTCGGGCGTATTGAGGAAGGATTGGCCGCGCTATGAAAACTCCGCCAATGCTCGTGGGCGCCGCGCTGATTTTTTGGGGCTGGCAAACGGGTTATCTTTGGGCTGGCGCGGTCATGGCCATGGTGCTGGAAGGCTCGCGATTGGTGAAGGCGCGCTGGGATTTTTCCGACGAAGATTTCAATCGCATCTGGACGGTTTGCACGCTGCTGTTTCTCGGCGCGGCGGTCATCGCGTTCACGGACAACGGCGGCCCGGCGCGGTTCAGTCATTTTTTCCAGAATCCAAATCTCGCCAGCCAGACCGGCGTGGGGTTGGCGGCGGCGCGAACCGGTTCGGCCATTTTGCGCTGGTTGCCGATGGTGCTGTTTCTGTTTATCGCTGCGCAGGCGTTCAGTTCGCGGGAGGAAATTCCCGTGACAACCATTTCACTGTTGCTTCGGCTGCGCTGGCAAAAGGCGCGCAAGCTCGGCAGGCCCCTGCCCGCAGTGCGCGGAATGAATTTTTCCCATGCGTACTTCGCGACATGTCTTTTCGCGGCGAGCGTCCATTCGAGCGCCGGCCGGCAATATTTCTGGGGTTTTTGCGCGTTGCTGGCGTGGGCGTTGTGGACGCATCGAACGCGGCGTTTTCGCGCCGTGACCTGGGCGACGGCAATGGCGGTAGTTTTTGCTCTGGGTTATTACGGCCAGCACGGCATCGCGCAATTTCAGAGTTACGTGCAAAACCTGGATCCAAATTGGTTTATGCACCTGGCCCGGCGCCGCGGAGTGAGCACCGATGAAACCCGCACGGCAATCGGAGATATCGGTCGGCTGAAGCTCTCGGGCAAAATCGTGATTCGCCTCAGCACCGAAGGAGACGCCGAACCGCCGCCGTATTTGCGCGAGGCGAGTTACCAGCTTTTCACGAGGTCGCGCGAGTGGCGCGTGGGCAGGACAAACCAGACTTTCGAGGTCGTTTCGCCGGAAACCAACAATCTCGATTGGATTTTGCTTCCGGAAAAAATCGCGCCGCTCAGAGTTCAGATCGCGTGTTTTCTGCCGGACGACTCTCCCGAAACCGGAGCGCGGATGGGCGTGCTGCCGTTGCCGACGGGTTGCGCCCGGCTGGAAAATCTGCCGGTGTTCAGCGTGAAAAAAAATCTGGACGGCGCGGTGGTCGCGGAAGGACCGGGACTCGTCATGTTCGACGCATTGTACGGTCCGGGCGCGACGATTGACGCGCCATTTGAACCGGACGAACGCATGGCCACCAATTCATTTTTCCTGCAGCATCACAGAAGATTTTCGGTGGATCCGAAGCTGGTCACAAATACGAATTACAATCCGGATCTGTTCGTTCCGGCAAGGGAACAGCCGGCGCTCAATGAAGTCATTTCGCAATTGCACATTACGACGACCAATACGGCGGAAATTCTGCGCGTGGTCGGAAGTTTTTTTCAAAATCATTTCAAGTACAGCACCTGGCAGGCACGCGAATCGCGCGGTTCGAGAACGAACGAGACGCAGATCAGTCGGTTCCTCCTTTCGACACACGAGGGGCATTGCGAATATTTTGCGACGGCGACGGTGCTGTTGCTGCGGCAATTGGGAATTCCGGCGCGTTACGCGATTGGCTATGCGGTGCACGAAAAATCGGCCGGCGGCGGATACGTGGTTCGCCTGCGTGACGGGCATTCGTGGTGCCTGGTGTGGAACGCGAAACGCCACGCGTGGGAGGATTTCGACACAACGCCGGCGATCTGGATGCAAGACAATGGACGGTCGTGGTTCGAGCGAATCTCGGACGCATGGTCGTGGGTTGAATTTCAATTCGCGCGTTTTCGCTGGGGCCAGACTAATCTCCGTCCATATCTGCTGCTGGCGCTTGCGCCGGTCGTGTTGGTGTTGCTTTACCAGATTTTCTTCCGTCGGAAACGCCGCTTGCGCGCCGGCGCGCGCGATTCGCAAATCGAATGGCCGGGTGTGGACTCGGAATTTTATCTTGTGGAAAAATCGCTGGCCCGGCGCGGAATCGTGCGAAAACCCGGCGAATCTTTTTCCGACTGGATTCAACGCGCCGAGAGCGATCCTGAAATCGCTTCCGCCGCCGCGCCGCTGCGCGAATTGCTGAAATTACATTACCGCTATCGTTTCGATCCACGCGGATTGAGCGCGGAAGACAGGCGGAAATTGCGCGTGGAAACGGAGGCATTTCTCAAGGCAATAACAGAACCTCGACGCGAAGTTTTGGGAACGGCGAACGAAGGACATTGAACATCGAACATCGAATACCGAATCGGGCCGGGAATTTTCTCAATCCAAAGTTCGGCGTTCAATGTTCATTGCTCGATGTTTTTTCAATCGAATCGCACAGACGCGGATGTCATCAGGCACGCGGAAGCGCGTTCGCCAGCTTGATGAAATCCGGATCGTTGGCTGTCGTCGGAATGTGCGAGGTCGTGGAGTTCGAATTCGGACTTGGGCGCGCCGTGGAAGGGCATGTCAGGTCCGAATTATATTGATCATTGATTCCGTTCAATTTCGGTCCGATCCATTTCCACTTTTCCACATGGCCGTCAATGAACGAAAGCGTTGTTCCTTTTCCGTGGCGATTGGACGGCGGATTCCAGAATTCCGGATTCGCGAACGACGCGATGCCGAGTGTTCCGTTGTCTATGCTGAACTGGTTTTCCTCGACGAACACGCAGACTTCGGTTGGCCGCCGTATCTGCGAATATTTTTTCGCCACGTGTGTGTATTGATCATTCAGTCCCCACGTCGGACAATTGAGTTGCGCGGAAATGGAATAACTCCGGTTGTGCGGAACCGTATTATTGCCGATTCCTCGGACAACAGCGCGGCTGGCCGGACAACGGTAAATATTGATCGAACCGTTGTATTTATACAGCACGCCCGTTTCGATGTTGTTGGTGTATTTGGAATTCCATTGCTGCACGTTTCCCTGAATCCACGCGTTCGGCCCGGCGCTCAGGCCGTTTCCGGTGTCGTTGTCGGCGAGCGTATCATTGTTGTCGTCCGAATACATCTGATACGCGAGCTGCAACTGCTTGAGATTGTTCAGGCAACTGGTTTCCTGCGCCTTCGCTTTCGCGCGGCTGAGCGCGGGCAAAAGCATCGCGGCAAGAATCGCGATGATGGCGATGACCACGAGCAGTTCGATCAACGTAAATCCGCCGGTCCGCGCGAATGAATGGCGCGTGAATTTTTTCATCCACGATTCTGTTTTCGCATCTGAACGATCAAATAAAAACTTCATTGTCCTTGAATCCGGAAAAAGCGGTTCGCACCGGAAATTTCATTCGTGAACGAGGTTGAATTTCCGGTTGCCATGACGGGCGATCCGAGATCCGTCCAATTTGAATCCGCCAAATTATTTTTAAACTGAACCTGATAATTGTGTCCGGCGACGCTTTGCCAGGTCAGCACCACAGACGGCCCGCTTTGCAATTGAATGCCGCTGATGCTGAAATTTCCCAACGCCTGATTCGTATTGATCAGAAACGCTTTGATGCCGTTGTTGGAATCGAGGGCGAACAGATAATCTCCGCCAAATACAACAGCTCCGCCGCCGCCCGCGCCACTGACGCTGTTTGGATTTTTTACGCCGAACAATTCCTGATCAGCCGGCACCGGATCACTTTCGAGATTGCTGATGTCATAAAGCCGCACGTCGTCCGGCGTTTCAAATGTCAAAACGCCAAGCAAGTTCTGATTCGGATTCGCGCCAAGCGGCCCGGCTTTTGGCAACACGGAATTGGTCGAATAAGTGTGAAGCACCGTTCCCGTGCTGGCGGCAAGATCGAATTGAATCAGACGCAGCGGCTCGTTGTTCGCTTTCGCCCAGAAGGTGTTCGTGCCTGGACCGAACGCGAGTCCGAATTGCGCGAAACCGCTGTTCGTAATTCCATCAATGGTAATAATGTTTGGCGTAAAGCCAAAACCGTCGCTGGTCGTCATTAAAGCGACGAGGGCCGTGCTGCTTCCCCCGCCGGGAGCGAGCAGGATTTGCGTGTCCGGCCCGGAGCCGCGCACCGCCATGCTGTCGCCCCAACGCAAATTCGGCGCGACCGGATCGCCGGGATCGCCCAGATAGGCGAGCAGCGGAATCGTGTTGCTGTTGTCGTTATCCCAGCGATACAAAATAAAATTCGCCGTTTCCGCCTGCGCCGTCACGTTGTCGGCGTAAACCACGCCGTCGTCCGTCACGCCGATCAAATTCAGCGGAGATGAAAACGAATCCGCTCCGCCCAAGCCATCGGTGGAAAGAAAATATTTTTCCGCGCCCGTGGCGGGATTGAGGGCGACAATCTGGTTGGACCCGCCGGCCCGGCTGGCGAGCAACAGATTGGTCGTTGCCGGATTGTAAGCCAGCCCGCGTTCCGTGGGAGAGCTTCCCGCACCGGTATTCGCCAGATACGAACGTTCGCCAGGCAGAAGATTCCAGATGTTGTTCAACACTGAAGTGTTCAAAACGGGACTGACAGTGAGCGTGACAACCGAACTCGTCACGGAACCGGAATCGTTGGAAAGAAACAGACTGTAATTTCCCGCGGCGGCCGCCGTTACGTTCGCCAGCGTGAGAACTGAAGTCGAACCGGTGATGTTCGTCGCGCTGGGATTGGATGCGGGATCAATGTCCGTTCCATTGAAACGCCAATGCGCGGATAACGGAGCGTCGCCGCCAATGCCCGCCGAAATCGTGACGACTGGCGCGCCTTCGAGAACCACCAGATTCGTCGGCGAAGGCTGACTGGTGATTTGCGCGGGAAAAGCCACTCCGCCACCGCCGATAAAATTCGTAACCGTCACGTTGTCCACAACTGAAAACGCGGGCGCCGCCGCGACATTTCCGGCTTCGAAACTGATTCGCGTCAGTTTATTGTTCGCGCCGGATGGAGCGCCGCTCTGGAAAAACGTTTGATTGACGATGCCGTTGCTGACGCCGTCGGCGTTCCAGACACTCACATCATAATTCGGAGTTCCATCCGCGTAGCGGCCCACGATTCGGAGATGATTCGTGCTCAGGCTGGTGTCGGAAGTCGAAAAGCTAACGCAATCGGGCAGAACCACGACAAATTTCGAGCCGTTGTAAAGCGAGAGATCACTGCCGGAAACAATCAAATTGATGTTCCCGTTTCCCGCGCCGCTGGGGGTATGATATAAATTGAGTTGAAAAATGCGCGTGCCGCCCGCGTCGGGCAATGCGAAATCGCAATCAAAAATAAAATTCGTCAAAAGCCCATCCGGGTCCTCAAGAGTTTGAGCCAGATTGCCGGCCTGAGCTTTGACCAGTTCCGCCGAGTGATTTCCGGAAATGGCGACCGGCGCGTTGATCGCAGCGGCTCCGTTTCCTTCAGTCCAGCCGGGAAATGTGCTGGTCGAGGAATCCACATCGAGCGGTTCCACCTCAAAATCTCCATTGGTCAAAAACTGCGCGTTTGCCGTTGTTGCGGCGAACGCGAACGTCGCCGCCACGAAAATGCAGGCGAGCGTTCCAGAACAAAATTTATCGGGACGTTTATTCATACTTTCGATTCGTTTTCAATTTCAGCCATGAGGCCATTCGATGTCTAAATTCCAAAACATCAATTCTCCGCCGCGTGAGACTCAGGCAAGGAATGTTTAAAATCCGCCAACTCGCAGAACAGCGACCTTCCACTATACAAGCGGAATCGCGTGAGTAAACCCGCGTTCTGAAAATAATCCGCTGCCGTTCGCAACAATTCCGGTTTCTCCTTCAATTTTTACGACGGCGACGCGCGGCGAAACCAATCAATCCAAGGCTCAGCAGAGCCAATGTGGTCGGTTCGGGAACGGCGGCCATTGAAACATTATCCACGACCGACCACGCGCCGGCAGCGAGGTTGCCGCTTTGAAAACTGATCTGTTGCAGCGAACTTCCACTTGCGGGCGCGGAACCTTGAAACCAGGAAAGATTCGCCGACGTGTCGCCATTCACCGTGATCGTGTAAAACGGAGTCGCCGTGTAATCGCCCGTGATGCTCAGCGAATTCAGATTGAAACCGGCTCCGGTTTCGCTCGTGGAAAATTTGACCACGTTCTCAAGCGCCACACTCCATGAGCCGTGATTAACTTCGATGTTTCCAAATCCCTCGACCGTGCCATTGACGACGCGCAGATTGATATTGCCGCTGTCCACTCCAGGCGTTGTTCGGAGATTCAACTGCATGGCACGCGACGACGTGCCGCCGGGATTGCTCGCGGCGAAATCCAGCGAGAGAGAATATTGCGACAACTGATTTCCCAGGTCGTTGAGCGTCTGGTTGAGGGCGTTGCCGGTGTTCCCGCTGTTCAGCGCAATTCTCGCCGAGAAATCGCCGCTGATGGGTTGCGCGGCGAGTGAAACTCCGGCGTTGGTGGACCAGGATTGAAACGGCTCGCCCGAGGCTTCAAAATTGCCGTTGCTGAGAAATTGCGCGTTGGCCGTCGCGCCCGCCAGTCCGAACGCCGCCGCGGCCGCCACGGTTCCACCGAACGCATTACGAATGAAATGGGTAGTTTTGATCATAACATTTTTGGGTTACAAATCATTCCACCACCCGCGGGACTTCATGTCACGCAGGCAAAGGTTCGGTTGTTCCATACTCCTTTGGTATAGGCTGGTCGGGGCTGTTTCCCGGATCGAATTCTCATCGAAACAGCTGAGCGATCCTGTTTTTCAGAAACCTGGGCGGTGCAAAGAAATTAATCTGAAGATGCCCGAAATTTCTTTCTTGAGAACGGCGTCGAATGGAAACCATCTTGTTTCAATTTTAAAATTCGCCGATTTTACAATTTTAATATGTCGCTTCCCAATTCCTCCACAGAGTTCGCCGCATTCATTGAGCACACACTGCTCCGGGCCGATGCCACGCTCCGGCAAATCCAAACGCTGTGCGCCCAAGCGCGCCAACATGGTTTTCGCGGCGTGTGCGTGAACGGCGTCTGGGTGGATCACGCGCGGGCGTTGCTCGAAGATTCGGACGTGAAAATTATTTGCGCCGTCGGTTTTCCGCTCGGCGCGAATTTCGGCGATGTAAAACGTTTCGAAGCCGAAGCCGCGATTGACGACGGCGCGCAGGAATTGGATCTGGTCGTGAGCATCGGACGTTTGAAAAGCGGCGATGACAAATATGTTTTGCGCGAATTGCGCGACGTGGTGGAAGCGGCGGACGAGCGCCCGGTGAATGTGATTCTGGAAACGGGTTTGTTGACGCGCGATGAAATCATTCGCGCGAGTCATCTCGTTCTGGACAGCGGCGCCAAGTGCGTTGGAACTTCGACGGGTTTCGCTGAAACGCCCGGTGACGCAAATCTCGAAAATATAAAATTGTTGCGCGAAATCGTCGGCGCGGAATTCGGCATCAAAGCCGCCGGCGTTCAAGATGCAAAAACGGCGCTCGCGCTGATCGAAACCGGAGCGACGCGGCTGGGAGCCTGCAATGCCGTTGCGGTTTTGGCCGGATTTTCAAAGTAAAAGGAGAAGTTCGGTTGCAGGGAGCGGTTTTGCAGGGAGGCAAAATTCTTTGGACCGGGCCGCGCAAAATCGAACCGCACAAATATGCGGTAGAACCTGCCGCGGCGGCGATGATACCCTTCGACACAATTGATCCCGGGTCGTCGCAAAACGCTGTTCAACCAAAGAAAACAAATGAAAACGAATTTCAAAACGCATTTCCTCGCGGGTTTGTTGATCTGCGCAACCGGCGCGATCATGGCGCAAACCAGCAATTCCGTGGTGACATTCAGCGTGGATATGTCCGCGCAAATTACGGGTGGCACGTTTTCTCCGGGCGTGGATTCAATTGAAGCTCACGGAACTTTCAACGGCTGGGGAGCGCTCGTGCTGACCAACGATTCAACGGGGCCGAACCCGACTGTTTACAGCCAGACGGCAACCGATACGGCGGATGCAAACGGCGGAACGTTGCAATACAAATTCGTTATCAACGGCAGCAACTGGGAAAATCCCGCTTCCGGACAAAATCGCGCGGCGCGATTGCCCTCCGAGAGCGGTGGAACTCTTGTTTTGCCGACCGCATTTTTCAGCGACGCCGGGCCGGCGGAAACGAATCCGGTGACGTTCCAGGTGGACATGGCGCAGCAAATCAATATCGGGGCGTTCGATCCTGACACGCAGATTGTTTATGCGCGCGGAGCTTTCAACGGCTGGGGAACATCCGAACTGACCAACGATCCTTCCATTCTCGTTACAAATCAGTACGGCCTCGTGACCTCGAATGTTTACGTCGGAACGTTCGACGTGACGGCGTCGCATGGCGCGGCGGAAGGATATAAATTCTTTTTCAACAATGGCGTGGACCAGTGGGAAAGTCCGTCCGCCGCGAATGCCGATGGCGGCGGCAACCGTTTTTATGCGAACGTTCCCCAAACGCTGCCGATTGTATTTTTCAACGATGCGCCTTACGCGCCGGTCGCCACGAACACGGTGACGTTCCGGCTGGATATGTCCGCGCAGGTTCTGAGCGGAAAATTTGATCCTTCCGCGGATGTCGCGGACGTGCGCGGGACTTTCAACGGCTGGACCGGCGGAATAAATATTTTGACCAATGATCCCGCGGCGGCGAACACGAATATTTACAGCGCGCAGGTCACGATCAAAGACGGCGTGGGTGCCACGGAAATGTATAAATTCGCCTACAGCGGCCCGGGCGGCGATACGTGGGAAAGTCCGAATCCGTCCGTCAGCCCGACCATCGGCAACGACAACAATCGTTATTTCGTTCTGGAAAATGCGAGTTCCCAGTTGTTGCCGGTTTATTTCTTCAGCGATGTTTTCGGAAGCGATTTGTTGCAGCAGGACACCGAAGTGACATTCAGCGTCAGCATGACGAACGCGATGCAATACGGCACAAGCACGCCGTTTGATCCGGGCGTGGACACCGTTTTCCTCAATGGCGATTTTCTCGGTTGGTGGCCGTGGGGCTTGAGCGCTCCACCGCAATTTCAGATGGTCAATGATCCGCCGGGAAGCGAAATTTACACATTGACGCTTGTCGTTCCCAAAGGAACCTCACTGCAATTGACTTACAAATACGGAATTGACGGCTACGATAACGAAGCGGCGGTTGGCCAGAATCACGTTCGCCTGGTTCGGAGCGCGCAAGGAAATTACACGATGCCAATGGACCAATTTGGAAAACAACTTGTTGAACCCTCGTTTGGAAATCTTGCCATCGGCTCGCCGTCTTCGGGCAATATCCCGATTACGTGGCTGGGCCGTCCCGGCGTTCACCTCCAGACCTCCACCAATCTGGCAAATGGAACGTGGCAGGACCACGTCGAAACCGACGGCCTCGGCTCGACGAATTGGCCGGTTGGCGATGGCGCCGTGTTCTTCCGATTGATCAAACCCGGAACTTGAATTCATCCGGTTCCGCGCGACTTGAGCAGCCGCGCGGAACTTCTCGTCATGCAAGCAAAATTCTCCAAACCGGCCCGCTCCCGCGCGTTCACCCTGATCGAACTGCTCGTGGTCATCGCCATTATCGCAATTCTGGCGAGCATGTTGTTGCCGGCGCTGAGCAAGGCGAAACAAAAAGCCCAGGCCGTCACCTGCATGAACAACGGGAAGCAATTGACGCTCGCGTGGGTCATGTATGCCGGTGATAATGATGACAAACTCGCGATCAATTCCGACAAGAGCAACCCCTTTCCGAATGCGCCGGGCGGCACGGTTTCCTGGATATACGGCTTTTTCAATTGGAGCGCCGGAGCCTATTCTCCCAACACCAATATTGATTATCTCGTCAACGACAGGTATTCGCTCCTCGGAAGTTACAACGCGCGCGCCAGCAAAATTTACCATTGTCCCACCGACATTTATCTCAGCGCGGTGCAGCGAAGCGCCGGGTGGCAGAACCGCGTGCGCAGCGTGGCAATGGATGGCGCGTTGGGCGAAGGCGACAAATACGATTTCGGGTGGGGAAATTTTTTCGTGGCAAAAAAAATGAGCAGTCTGACCACTCCCGGACCGAGCGAAAGCTGGGTGTTCACGGACGAAAATCCGGACAGTCTCGATGACGGAATTCTTTATTCCAATCCCAATTACGCCAATGGAACGGGCAAATACACCGAATTGCCGGGAAGCGATCATGACGGCGCCTGCGGAATGAGTTTCGCCGATGGCCATTCGGAAATTCATAAATGGCGCGATCCCACGACGCTGCACAAGGTTAATTACCACACGCAACTCGGCGTCACTCAACAGGTGCAGGTGACCGGAAATGGAGACCTCGCCTGGATCGCTCAACACACGCCGCGGCAGCCGTGAAAAGCCGCAAATGGCTCGCGTTTGTGGTGATTGCCGCTGTGAATATCTTTTGATTGCAAACCGTGTCCGGGATGCAATTTTACCCGCCAAAGTGAAAGCTACCGTATGCCTTTGCTGTGGCGAATCCATGGTTCGCGGGAGAGGTGTTTTGTCCCGGGATCCTAACATTTGCGCCTGCTGCTCGAGCCTTGCGGATGGAATGGCGGAAACGGAATTTTCAGAACCTCCGCAAATGCCGGTCGCTTCAATGTTTCAAAAGGAAACCGCCATTCCCGAATCTCCTCTCGGAAGGCCCGTTCCAGCCTGAAAAACCGGCTTCAAATTCCGACGCATTTGTGAATTTCAGCCAACGCGTCGCGAAGCGCATCGGATTAAAATCCCGCCTTCATCAGTTCCGATTCCAGCGCTGCCTGGAATTGCTGCAAATCTGCGGCGGATGGACGGTAACCTGCCTGTTGCGCCGATAATCCAATCCGCCCCGTCTGGTCCAGATACCATTCCGCTTTGTTGCCGTCGCTGAAAGTCACTTTTCCGCTGACCATCGCGCCCGGTCGCGCGAGTTGATCCACGCTCACGGACACGGCGCCGGTCGGATTCAAAGTTTCGGAAGGTTGCGTTTGCGGATTGGCGGGCGGCGGAGTGTTCGCGGTTTGCGCCGGATTTGCATTCAGGGTTTCGGCGGGCTTGGGCGGCTCCGGATCTTTCAGCGTCAGTTTCAAATCGTCCACGAGAAATCGCACATCCATGTAAGTCATGCGAACCTGCAATTCCGACGCGATGCGATTCTGGATTTCGGAAAGTTTCATTCCCTGCGCGACCCATTCCGCGACTTTCTTTTTCTGCGTCTCGTTCAGATTCATAAATTGTTTTTCGATTTTATTCTTTTGAAAAAATTTTCCGCGACTGCGGTTTTCCCGGCGAATCTCGCGTCAGTTTGCGCTCAAAAACGCCCGCTGACAAGGCCGTTTGCGGTGAACACCCTATTGAGGAAGTCCCTCATCAGAAGTCTCTTACAGGCAAGAGTGTTAGCCCTGTTGGTATAACGCGCGGGAGAAAGTTCTCTCCTGAAACAGCATGAAAACATATTTCAACTTTTATGTCGTACGTGCCCCTTGGATCTGAACTGGTTTTACAAAATGGAGAGTTCACCCGCGACCAGCGCAATGCATTTTCAAAACGAATCAACGACTCAAAAAAATTCTCCCGCGACGCGCCAAAAAAATCCGGCCGCGGATTTTCCCGGAACGGCTCGTCCGGCAAAACGTTTTCCATCATCGTCCATTGTCATCTTTGCTGGGATTGGGTCTGGCAGCGCCCGCAGCAATTCATGTCGCGACTCAGCGCGCGACATAAAATTTTGTTCGTCGAAACCGTCGCGCCCGATCCGTCGCTCGCCTCGCCGCTCGCGCGGATTCATCATCCCGCGGAATTTCCCAATCTCACGATTCTGCGAATTCAATTTCCGCTCTGGCGCTGGAGCGATGCCGCGTACGTGGATTCGGAGCGACGATGTCTCGTTCAGGAATTTCTCGCCGGGCCGGGCGCCGGCGAATTCGAAAATCCCGTTCAATGGTTTTACGATCCGATGGCATTTCCCGCGTTCGCCGGAGAAATGAACGAGGCGCTGACCGTGTATGATTGCATGGACGAACTTTCAAAATTTCGCGCCGCGCCGCCGGAAATCAGATCGCGCGAAGCGCAACTGCTCGAATTAGCCGACGTCGTTTTTACCGGCGGCCGAAAACTTTACGAATCGAAACGGCTGGCGAATCGGAATTGTCATTTTCACGGCTGCGGAGTGGACATCGCGCATTTCGGAAAAGCGCGCGAGCCGGACACGCGCGTTCCTTCCGATCTTGCCGCGATGCGAAAACCGGTGCTCGGCTATTTCGGCGTTGTGGACGAGCGCATGGATTACGAACTCGCCGCGAAACTCGCGGACGCGCAGCCGGACTGGAACATTGCCATTGTCGGACCGGTTCTAAAAGTCGAGGCGAGAGATTTGCCGCAACGCGCGAATCTCCATTGGCTTGGTCGGCGCGATTACGCGGACTTGCCCGGTTACTGCAAAGGATTCGACGTTTGCCTGATGCCTTTCGCGTTGAACGAATCCACAGAATTCATCAATCCCACCAAAGCGCTCGAATACATGGCCGCCGGACGGCAAATCGTCAGTTCCGCCGTTCCAGATGTGGTCAGCAATTTCAGTTCGGTCGTCAAAATCGCGGCGGACCATGACGATTTTATTCAGCTTTGTCGCGATGCAATTCTGAATCCGGACAACGGCGCAATTGAACGCGGACTTCGCATGGCATCGGAAAATTCCTGGGAATCCATTGTCGCGCAGTTGGAAAATCATATTGAAGACGCGCTCACCGCCAGACGCGCAGCCGGGGCAATCGCATGAACGGACCCGCACGCTATAGTTCGCGCCGGAAATCGAAAATCAAAGCGTTCGATTATCTCATCGTCGGCGCGGGTTATTCCGGCAGCGTCCTTGCCGAACGCCTCGCGCGCGGCTCGGGAAAAAAAGTTTTGCTCGTGGATCGCCGCCCGCACATCGGCGGAAACGCGTATGATTGTTACGATAACGCGGGAATTCTGATTCACAAATACGGCCCGCATATTTTTCACACGAATTCCCGCGAAGTATTCGATTACCTTTCGCGCTTCACGAACTGGCGTCAATATCAGCACAAAGTCCTCGCGCACGTGGACGGCCGGCTTGTTCCGATTCCGATCAACCTGGATACGATCAATCAATTGTACGGATTGCATTTGAACTCGTTTGAAATGGAGCAATTTCTCGCGAGCCGCGCGGAAAAAATTGAACAGGTCCGCACCTCCGAAGATGTGGTCATCAGCAAAGTTGGCCGCGAGTTGTATGAAAAGTTTTTCCGCGGCTACACGCGCAAGCAATGGGGACTCGATCCGTCGGAACTGGATTCGCAGGTCACCGCGCGCGTTCCGACGCGCACGAACCGCGACGACCGGTATTTCACCGACGCGTATCAGGCGATGCCGAAGCACGGTTTCACGCGGATGTTCGAAAACATGCTCGATCATCCTAACATTAAAATCATGCTCAACGCGGATTATCGCGACGTGAAGGAAGTCATTCCGTATCGCGAATTGATTTTCACCGGGCCGGTGGACGAATTTTTCGATTATCAGTTTGGAAAACTTCCGTATCGCTGCCTGGAATTCAAACACGAAACGCTCAACCAGCATCAATTTCAGCCGGTCGCCGTCGTGAATTTTCCAAATGACAACACGTTCACGCGCATCACGGAATTCAAACATCTCACCGGCCAGGAACATCCGAAGACGAGCATCGTGTACGAATTCCCGCAGGCCGAAGGCGATCCGTATTATCCGATTCCGCGCGCGGAAAACGCGGAAATCTACCGGCAATACCAATCGCTCGCGCAGCAGACCGGCGTGCATTTCGCGGGCCGGCTTGCAACCTACAAATATTACAACATGGACCAGGTCGTCGCGCAGGCGCTCACGTTGTACGCGCGTTTGTTGAACGTCACGCGTTCCGAAGCCGCGGCGCTGCACACCGAGCCGGCGCTCACGCGCGTGACTTTTCCGACAATGGTCAAGCCACGCCGTGTTTCTTCCCGCCGGCAATCCGTTGTGAGTTCCACTTGAAAAATTTTCCCGGGGCGATGAACTGGCGAGAATCCCAATCCGGAACCGAAGCCGTCCCGCAACCGCCGGGATTCAAAAGCTTTTTCATGGGCGGCTTCGAATGCTCGATGCACCGCGTGCGCTCGGGCCGGCGATTGGACATGATCGCCGCAACACAACACGATGTTTTCGCGCGGCAGGATTACACGCGAATGGCGCGGCGAAAATTGCTCGTCGCGCGCGAAGGTGTTCGCTGGCATCTCGTCGAAAAAACGCCGGGACATTATGATTTTTCAAGCGTGCAGCCCATTGTCCGCGCCGCGCGCGCCAACGACGTTCAAGTCATCTGGGACCTTTGCCATTTTGGCTGGCCGGATCATCTGGATATTTTCAGGCCGGAATTCGTTTTCAGCCTCGCGAGGTTCGGCGCGGAATTCGCAAAATGGCTCGCGAACGAAACAGGCGAAAAAGGATTTTTCATTCCGATCAACGAGATTTCTTTTTTCTCCTGGGCCGCGGGCGACGAAGGTTCAATTTTTCCGTTCGCGAACGGGCGCGGTTTTGAATTGAAAGCGCAACTGGTTCGCGCGGCGATTGAAACAATGGAAGCGATCTGGGCCGTCGAGCCGTCCGCGCGATTCGCGCACGTCGAACCGCTGATTCACGTCATCGCATCGCCGAAACATCCCGATGAAAAAGGCGCGGCGGAAGCCTACCGGCAATCGCAATTTCAGGCGTGGGACATGTTAGGCGGACGCGTCTGGCCGGAACTTGGCGGACACGAAAAATATCTCGATCTGCTTGGCGTGAATTTTTATCCGCACAATCAGTGGTTTTACAACCTCCGCGACGGACGGCGCATCCGGCGGTTCACGCCGTTGTCGCGAAAAAATCCGCTTTACCGTCCGTTCCGAGAAATGCTCGCGGAAGTTTACACGCGTTATCACCGGCCGATTTTCATTTCGGAAACCGGCGCGGAGGAACGCCTTCGCGCGGGTTGGCTCCGCTACGTTTGCGAGGAAACGCAGGCCGCGATGGAAAACGGAAATCCCATTCAGGGCATCTGCCTTTATCCCATCGTGAATCATCCGGGCTGGGAGGACAATCGCCATTGCCGAAATGGACTTTGGGATTATCCGGACGCGCATGGAAATCGGGAAATCTACGCGCCGCTCGCGCGTGAATTGAAACGCTGGCAAAAAATTTTCGGGCACGGCGCGACGCAGCCCGCGGAGGACGCCGACGAAATGGAAACAGTGGCGGCAAAATAAAATGAAATCCGAAATGCGCAATCCGAAGTCCGAAAGAATTCCGAAACGCGAATTGCGATTTCGATTCGTGATTTTAAAGATCGGATTTTCAACATCACTCCGGCCTCATTCGCAAACGACCTCGGATTTCGAATTTCGTTTTTCGGATTTTTAACCATGCCCACCCAGTTCATTTTTCCACGTCCCGAATACCCGCGGCCCGACCGGCAACGCGGGAGAATCGAGGGCTACGACTGGCTGAATCTGAACGGTCCATGGCAATTCCGTTTCGACGGCGAGAAACGCGGCGTCGAGGAAAAATGGTTCGAGCCGGATTCCATCGAATGGCGCGAACAGATTATCGTTCCGTTCTGCTGGGAATCGCTCGCGGCCTGGGGCGAAGGCGACGCGGCGGGAAATGACAATTTTTACGCGACGCGCGTTTTCAGGAATCCACTCGAAGTCACGCGCGAAAATCACCGTTTCGCGGCGCGATACGAGGTCGGCTGGTATCGCAGGCAAATTGAAATTCCGGCGACTGAAGCGTGGGAAAATCGCCGCGTGATTCT
The DNA here is from genome assembly GCA_035701135.1 of Verrucomicrobiia bacterium. GTDB lineage: Bacteria > Verrucomicrobiota > Verrucomicrobiia > Limisphaerales > DASXHY01 > DASXHY01. The sequence goes on along the minus strand of DASSNZ010000151.1, from coordinate 4,135 downwards.
CACGATTGGCGCGGCGGATTTTTTCACGGATTGCTGGTGCAACGGAAAACATCTCGGCCATCACGAAGGCGGTTACAATCCATTTGAATTCGACCTCACCGATTCGCTCGTCGGGCAAAATGGAAAACGCGCCGCGCTCGTCGTTTTGCGCGTTGAGGATCCGATGGACAACCGCGAGCAGCCGGTCGGAAAACAATGGCGTTGGTACACGACCACGAGCGGCATCTGGCAAACTGTTTTTGTCGAGCCGCGCCACGAATCGCACATCCGCTCGTTTCGCTTCGCCGACGACATCAACAACGAAACGGTAAAACTGACCATCCGATGCGAGCGCGCGGAAAAGGATTTCAACGTCGAGGCGAAAATCACCGATCCGGATGGCGGCGTTCAGAAGGAAACGTTGCAAATTCAAAACGGCGTTGGCGAAAAAACAATCAAACTCCAAAATGTTCAAATCTGGGATCCGAATGATCCGAATCTTTACAACGTCACGCTCCGGTTGATTCGCAACGGCGAAGTGCTCGACCTCGTCCGCACGTATTTCGGAATGCGGAAAATTGATTTCGCCATCGCCCGCGAATCCGGCGTGCCCACGGCGATTCGTGTGAACGGCGTTCCGCGTTATCTTCGCGGCGCGTTGCATCAGTCGTTTTATCCCGACGGCGTTTACACCGCTTCATCCGTGGACGTGATCAAGAACGACATCGCGTACGCGAAAAAAGTCGGATTCAATTTTCTCCGCATTCACATCAAAGTGGATGATCCGCAGGTTTATTATTGGGCGGACAAACTCGGAATGTTGCTGATGGCCGATATGCCGAATTTCGGCGAGGGCGGGGACACGGCGCGCGGAAGAAAATATTTTGAAACGATGGTGCGCGAAACCATTGAGCGCGATTTCAATCATCCATCCATTTTCGCCTGGTGCTTGTTCAACGAAACCTGGGGCTTCGGCGGACAAATCAGTTTTCTCGACAAACTTCTCGCGCCGCCGCCTTCGCTCGCCGCGGAAGACGCCCGACTCATCGGCGCAAAAAAAAATCAGGATGCTCCCGATGCTTTGCCGCCGCCGCAGGTCTGGGTGCAAAAAATGTGGGAACTCGCCAAGCAGCTTGATTCCACGCGGCTCGTCGAGGACATGAGCGTGTGTCATTGGGATCACCTCGAATATTATCTGCACTGCGACACGGACATCAATTCGTGGCATTTTTACATTAGCGATTATCAGAAAGCCAAAGCGCACATTGAAAAAGTCGTCACGTCCACGTTCATCGGCTCCAGCTTCAATTACGTTCCCGGTTTTCAACACAAAGGCCAGCCGCTCATCAACAGTGAATTCGGCGGCATCGGCGCGCTGGATGGCGACCGTGACATCAGTTGGAGTTTCAAATTTCTGACGAACGAATTGCGCCGTTACCAGCAGATCGCGGCATACATTTATACCGAGTTGCATGATGTCGAATGGGAATACAATGGATTTCTGAATTACGACCGCACGCCGAAAGATTTCGGCTACGACCCGCGCATCGTCAACGAAAGCAATACGCTTCCGGTGAACGCGCCGCCCATTCAACGCGTGAAACCCGGCGAAATCGTTCGCGTGGAAATCGCGTCGTCGCATTATTCTTCGCGGCATCACACGGATGTTTTGTTGCACTGGGAAATGGGCGGAATGGACACGCGCGGGCAAATCCATCAGAACCTTGCGCTGGGCCGCGTGCCGATTCCTTTTCCGCATCGCAAAGTCGCTCCCGCGCACACGCTGGAATTGAAAATGCCCGATTCGCCGATGCTCTGCACGCTGCTCGTTTCCGCGCGAACTGCCGAAGGCGAAGCGCTTGCGCGAAATTTTCTCAACTTTCTCGTGAGTGACGGTTACCCGCCCGCGCGCGAGGAAACGCCGCGCGCGCTCATTCTGCGCGGCGCGCCCGGCCAATGGTCCGCCGCGGAATGGAGCGGCGAAAGCGGCAACGCGGAAAAGGCCCGCGCGGAGGACAGTTGCTTCGGTTTCGGCCACGGATTTTTTGAATGGACGCTGCCGCTCCAGGGCGCTGACCTTTCCAAAGCGCGCCGGCTCAAAGTGATTTGCGAAGCGTCATCGCATCGCGCGGACAATCCGCAAACCGATGCCGATCTGCATTCGACCACGCTGCGGATGGAATTGAACGGCGTGCGCGTTTATGAAAGCGTGCTGCGAAATCATCCGCACGACGCGCGCGGGGTCCTGAGTTATATGCGCGGCGGCGTGGGCGCTTACGGATACGTTGTTCACGCGTTCGCTGAGGCGGATTTGCTCCGCCAGATCGCCGCTGCCGGAACAGATGACGCGCTGCGACTGCGCTGCGCCGTTCCCGCCGAAGCGGGAGTTATTGGCGGACTCACAATTTACGGCGCGGAATGCGGCCGATTTCCCGTTTGCCCGACGGTGATTGTGGAATGGTGAACTGCGTTTTGCTCCGGAAAATGAATTTTCAGTGGAACTCCAAGGCGCTGAACAGAAATTCAAAAAATCAACGGAACCGGAAAAATAAATTTCGCGCCATTTAAACGCGCGTCATGGCCAGTTGTTTTGCCAGTTGAATCGCCGCAATCATGCTCGACGGATCGGCGATGCCCTGACCGGCGATGTTGTAAGCCGTTCCGTGATCCGGCGAGGTGCGGATGAACGGCAATCCGAGTGTCCAGTTGACGCCGCTTTCAAAGGCCACCATTTTCAACGGCGCGAGTCCCTGATCGTGATACATCGCCACGACCGCGTCGTAATCGCCTTTGTACGCGTTATAGAAAAGCGTGTCCGCGCTCATCGGGCCGATGACGTCCAACTGTTGCCGCTGCGCCGCGAGCACGGCGGGACCGATGATTTTTTGTTCTTCACTTCCCAGTTCGCCGCCTTCGCCCGCGTGCGGATTTAATCCGCAAACAGCCACTCGCGCGCGCGGAAGGCCGAGATCATGGCAGGCTTTCGCGGCAAGCTCCACCGCGCGTTCCACTTTGCTTCGCGTGATTTGTTCCGCCACAAGCTTGAGCGGAACATGCGTCGTGGCCAGCGCGACGCGAAGCCAGCGCCCGCGATCATCATGGCCGAGCAACATCATGATCGTGCGATCCGTTCCGGCGAGTTGGGAGAGAAATTCTGTCTGGCCGATGAACGCCCGGCCCGAGCGAATGATGGCTTCCTTGTTCACCGGGGCGGTGACGAGCGCGTTCAATTCGCCGCGCAAACAGCGTTTCGCGCCTTCTTCAAGCCATGCAACGGCGGCGCGCGCCGCGGCGGGAGAACCTTCGAGCAGATCCGCCGGCAACGATTCTTCCAATGGATTGAAAATAAAAATGCCGCCGGTTTCAGATTCGGAGGATTCGCCGTGTTTGCGGAAATTGAGATTCAACGCGAGCCGTTGGTTGACTTCGCGAATGTGGCTTTCGTCACCGATAAGAAGATATCGAACGTCGCCGGACTGCGCCTCGCGCGCCAGCGCCTTGAGCGCGACTTCCGGACCGATGCCTGTGATGTCACCGAGAGTGATTCCGATCCACATGATTTTAAGGCGATGGTTTTAGGGTTTCTGAAATTATTTTCGCCGAACTCTGCCAAAAAACGGCCGATTTTACCGGATCATCGGTCTGGAATTCTGAACGCGCCTAACGCATTCACGTCAGTCCGCGACGAGATAACGGACGAACGTTTTTTTCCTCAGCCGATCGAGCCATTCTTTTTGGAGCTGGTCGGTTTCTTCGTTCATCAGCTTGTTTTCAATTTCATCGCGGACATCGGCCAGCGGTTTGATGTGCGCGGGGCGTTTTTCCTCGACGAGCATGATGTAACACGCTTCCGGAGTATCAATGACGCCGCTGTGTTGGCCGGGATTCAAATTCACCGCCGCGTCGGCCAGTTCTTTTCGAAGTTTGGAAGTTTCAAACCAATCCCATTCGCCGCCTTCGCTGCGTTTGGAATCCTGCGAATAAATGGATGCCATTTCCGCGAACGGCGCGCCCGCGGCGATTTTGCCGAGAATTTCGTCCGCGAGATTTTTCGTCTGGTCCGCGTTTTCGCCGGTTTTGTTCAGGACGATCATTCGCAATTTCACCTGGTCTTCCACGCGAAAATCATTCGTGTGCGCCGCGTAATAAACTTCGA
>DASSNZ010000150.1:0-6836 GCA_035701135.1 Verrucomicrobiia bacterium | reverse complement strand
GGCTTCGGAACCGGCAGCAACAATGGCCGCCAACAGACCGCCATCGGCAAGGAAGCGTTCATCAAAACGATTCATTACGCCTACGACCACGGGATTACTTACATTGACACGGCGGATTCGTATCAGACGTTTGAATGGATTGGTGACGCGACGAAAGGATTGCCGCGCGAGAAATTATTCATTCAATCGAAGGTGACGCCGAGCCACGGCGATGTGTTAGGCATGATTGATCGCCATCGCAAAACGTTGAACACGGATTACGTGGACAGCCTGCTCGTTCATTGCATGACGCACGGGAACTGGACCGATGAATGGAAGCGCATGATGGACGATTTCAGCGAGGCAAAGGAACGGAAATGGATTCGCGCAAAAGGCGTTTCGTGCCACAGTTTGCCCGCGCTGCAAAAAGCGACGGAATCGGATTGGACCGAAGTGCATCTGGTCCGCGTGAATCCGCAGGGACGTTATATGGACGGACCGCGAGCGATGTGGGGCGGCGGAGAAACGGCCGTCGAGCCGGTGATTCAGCAAATCAAAGCGATGCACGCCAAAGGCCGCGGCGTGATCGGAATGAAAATCTGCGGGAACGGAGAATTTCAAGATGCCGAGGACCGCGAAAAATCCATCCGATTCGCGATGAGTTGCAAAGAAATAGACGCCATCGTGATCGGTTTCACAAGCACGCAACAAATTGACGAGGCGATTGACCGCGTGAATCGCGCGCTGGCGGAAGTTTGATGGACCAAAAGAATTTTTCCGAGCTACAAACGCGCCGTGGCGAGCGCTTCTGATTTTTCTTTCAGCGCGCAGAAATTTCCTTCCTCGCAACACGCGACGAACGTTTCCGTGACGGATTTCAATTCCTCCCAGCGCGCGCGAATATTTTCCGCCTCGGTTTTGGTAATCTGATTGTCGCTCGCGGCAGTCGCGACGACGGCCAGAAGATCGGCAAATTCCTGGATAATTTCATTGGTCGCAGGAATCAGAAACGAAGGATGCGGGCGGGTGGATTTCGGATTGGAAATAAAAAATCCTCCCGCGCGCTGGCAAATCCATTGAATCAGACGCGGATCGTTCGTGCAGCGCAAAAGCGCTTCGATGCGGTCGAGTGGATTGACCGTGCCGCTTCCCGTCCCGTCGTCCGGCTCGGCCCATTTGTAAATCATCGAGAGCGAAAGCCCAAGATCGGAAGCGACCTGCTTGGCGCTGGTTTTTTGAAACATCTCGCGCAGAAGTTCATGCGATTGCATGAGCGTAACATGGGAATTCGCCGCAATTTTGGCAAGACGAATGCGGGAGCCGAACGGAATCCATTTCAAAAATTTTTTACCGGCAAAACGCGAACGGCTCGGAGCTTTGTGGAGAAAAAGTGAAGGAATTTTCCGAAAGGATTTTAAAAAAACTTTCCGCGCTACCCGGCGTCAGCGTTTCCGCGTCAACAATCCGGATCGCTTTGGATTTTGCCGCGCAGGATTTTCGGAAGAACGCGCCGGCTGATTTTGATAATCATTGATTCGCCACTGGAGAAATGCGGAACAATGCTTTGGCGTCGCCTGGTTGCGAGCCGGCCAATACGCGTTGAAATCCTTTTCCAATTTCCGCAATTCGCGAATCCCGTTCCGCGCGAGAGCTTTCGTGCGGGAATTTTTTTCCGCCGCGCGCGCCTGCTGCCACAGCATGAATTTGCAGGATTGAGCCGCCATTCGCGACGCGAGTTCCAGTTCGCATTTCAGGATTCTTCCAGTCTGATTTTCCGGATGCGCGCGTTTTGCCAGCGTTTGAAATTTCACGATTTCGCGCAGCGCGGCTCGAATATTTTTGGCGGAAATGCGCGAAAAATATTTCAGCCCGTTCCGGCAAAACAGCTCGCGCTGTTCCGGCGGCGGCGCGGCAATGACCGATCCGAGCGGCGTTTCGTTCGGAGCCGCAACGTCCAGTTTTCGATGGGCGAAACCAAGGCCCATGGCCGCCCGTGCGGCATTGCCCGTTGAATCCTCAAAAACATCGCGGCTGAGAACGGGAACCAATTTTTTCTCATCAAAAGTTTTAGCGCACCAACCCAGCGAAGCGCCGGCGACAAACATCGGCCAGCTCACCGCGAGCGGTTGCGGATGTCCGCCGTCGCCCCAATCGGTGATCAAATAACCGATTGCGCCGAATTTTTTTCCGGCCTGTGCCGCGGATTTAAGATTCGCCAAAGCGTTATCGTGTTTGCCAACCAGCGTTTGCCACGTTGAAGTTCCCGGGCAAACGTAAAAAGGAATTTTGGCTTTCGCGAATTGCGCGGCTTCTCTTGCAAATGGATGATCGGCTTCGTAACCCCAGTTCAAGGCAATTACATCTGTAGCAGCGGACGTGAGTCCGCTCTGATTAAATTGAGACGACTTACCTCGGCTGCCACGAGCCAATTCCGAAATCAATTCCGGATATTTTAAAATGATGTCGCCCCAGAACATCATCGTTTTGCCGCGCGCGGAAACTTCGCGATGAATTTTTTTTAGAAAATCCAGATACACTTTGCCTTTGCCGAATCGTTCGCAAAGTTTTTTACTCTGGCCGCGGCCCAAATCCCACGTTTCGTCGCAACCCACATTGAAAAAGCGGCTGGAAAAATTTGGCAGCAATTCATCGTACAGCCCGCGCAGAAATTTGAATGTGTCCGGATGATTTGGCGCAAGAGTCGAGGGGTAACGCAGGAAATCGCCGCTCTCGCTTTCGTAAGGCGCGCTGACTTCCGCGATTTTTTTCAACGGCGCGTATTCGAGAAATTGGCGCAGATGACCGAAAGAATTCTGGTTCGGAACGAGATCAATTCCCAGTTCGCGGCAGCGCGCATCAAGCCGGCGAATCTCAGACGCGGTGAGCGCGCCCCAATCGCGCCAGACGGATTTGAATTCGCGATACGCGAACGTGTGCTCGGTGTAAAGTTGCAGCTCGTTGATTTTGAAATCCGCCAGCTTTTCGGCGAGGTCCAGCAGCGTTTCCAATTTCGGCACGCGACCGCGCGAAATGTCGAGCATCACGCCGCGACGCGGAAAATCCGGCCAATCACGGATTTTTAAGCACGGCAATTTCCGACCGAATTGCCGCAACAATTGCCGCAACGTCGTCGTGGCCGCGCGCAAACCGCCGGTTTCGCGAAATGAAATTTCAATTCCGGTTTTGGAAATGGTCAGCGTGTAAAATTCGCTTTGGGGAACGCGCGCGTCTCGCGTGCAGTTTGAATCGTCTCGATTCAGACGAATTCCGTCGGGCGCGACGCCCGACGATGCACGTCGGAGGCGTGCGCTCCCCAAAATTAAATCCGCCGTCTCTTTCGGCAGCGTGAACGTGCCGCGAAAAGTTTTCAACGAACGCGGGCAGGGGAGCAGGTTCATTGAGTATGCGTCAGGTGCGCAGTTCAATTAGTTTTTCGCTTTTTTCCAATCTACGCACGACATCCGGCCAGAATGGGTCAAGCCAAGACAGCAATGCGCGATTTGAGCAGTTTCCCTTTCGGATCCAGACTAACGCGACGCCTTCATCATTCAACAACCAGCGATCCGCGAAATCCTCGTTTTTGCTGATGATGACCAATGCAAGCCGCGGATGCATGGCCTGCCACCGCATTTGCCCGGCTCAACGGTAATGCGCTCAAGCAATTTCACGGTGGCATCATAACACAACGAAATCACCAGCGGCAAGGTGGGAAAAATCAATGTTTAACCGCGCGTTCCATAATAAATTCTGCCTGCGTATCAATTTTATTTTCTAAATAAAAACTGTTCTGGCTGCGAACCGATTTCCATTCATCAGCCAATCCTGCCGCTTCGGCAATTGCATGAAGATTTAATCGCTCAAGTAATTCAACCGTGATCGGACGCTTGGAATCTTCAAACAAAAGCGATGAAATAAATTGCAAACAGGGTCTGGAATTTAAAATTTCTGCTACAATTTTGGCTTCATCTTCGTTTTGGAACGGCAAGAAATAACAAGTGTCGTCAAACAATACGGGTTTGTTTTCAAAAGGTTCGATAAAGAGAAATCGTGGTATTTTATGAAGTCCTGACACAGCAACTTTCCACGGAGCAAATGAATAATCACCAATTCCAAAAAGCGCGAATGGAATTCGATTGGAATAAATGGAGCTTTTTCGCGCATCGAAAAGTTTTCTATGCGAATCGAGATAATTCCAAGTGCGAGGCGCTCTTGTCAGAATTTCGGAAGTATCTTGACCGACACGCGTTTGCGTTATCAAAACGAAACGATTCGGTTCAATTCGGCCATTTGCCAAATCAGAGCATTTTAGCAACGGAAACAAAAATTCTGATTCAAGTTCTGTCTCTTCATCCAGCTTATTGCGGAAAATATTCTTTTCTTTCCGCCAGAGTTCCATGACCGATGAGCAATCATGTTTAACGCCGGAGCGCCATTGATAAGGGCATAGTCCTTCAAAATGCTTCAGCTTGCGGTAAATCCGAACGTCCGAAACAAGGTCTTGCCCAATCAAACCTAAAACTTTTGAAGGCGTTTGCGCTTGAAGATTGTCAAATATCGCAGCCTCCATCGGACCGGATGAGCCTGTTTGAACTAAAAGCAAACAAGCATCCACCGATGCGTTGAAATATTTTTTTGCGTCAATTCGATGCAATGACGCTTTGGAAATCCGTCCGTCATTTTGCCAGGCGAAACGGAGCAGTTTTCTGGCAATGGCGGTTTTACAAAGCATTGCGATGGTTGCCGATTTTCCGCGAAGAGATTTTATCAACTGAATCAGCATCCATTCCGAAATATCGAAATTGGATTTGCCGGTGCGGGCTTCAATGCCGCGAAAATTTTGAAAATTCTGTTTTGCCGGAAGGTTTGCTCCGTTCAAACCCGAAACAGTTGCATTCGTGACCCACGGTAGATTGCCAAGAATCAAAAGTTCGTTTTGGATTCCAGCAAGTTCGGTTTCCCAATCGTGTTTGAAAAAATCTTTTGCCGAAACACTGGAACGTTTCGCTGCGCCGATTTGATTCAAAGCAACGCCGGCTTGTTCGATATATTCTGAATTGATGTCCCAACCAAACAATTTTGCGTTTGAAAATGTTTTGGCGGCAGCGACAAGAAAAGAACCTACGCCACAAGTCGGCTCGAGAATAATTTCTGGAACGATTTGTCGTTTCGTCAGCAACGCACAAATTTCATCAGCGAGAATTTGCGGAGTTTGAAAATCTCCAAATTCGATTTTTGCGTTTGAATTCATGTCAGCCGCAAAACTCCTTCCACTTTTCCAGCTTGTTCAATGACACGCGAATATTGAAGCCGCCATTGCAACGCATTTGAAATCGTCAAATAACCAATATGCGGCGGGATCCGCAAAACTTCATCGGCAAGTTTCTCGGCTTCGATGCTGTCAACGGGCAAAACGCGTTCTTCAAAAAACGCCAAAATATCGTCACGATTCGCGCTGGTTTCGAGCAGCTTTCGTAATCCGGAAGTTGTTTGAAAGTCTGCGGTATATTCTTTTTCCACGAAAATCGTGTGCTGCATTTCCAATCGTCCGGTTTGCGTCTTTGGGTCATCGTGCTTGTCATAAACGAAAACCAGCAATGAATAACCGAGTCCGTAAATTTTTTGCCGCGCGCTTTTGAACGGACAGGACGATTGCGGCTGGCGAATGCTGGTAACTTTTATATCAACATCCAAATCAGGAAAATCAATTCCTTTCGCCGAACTTCCGCGAACGTATTTGTAGTTGCCTTGAAGATACGCTTGGAACTTATGTTCAAGGTAAGTGCCAACAGCTTTTCCATCAGTCACGCCATACAGCGACGGCTCTGGAAATTTCGACTCCTCTTTTGCGAATGCAATTGCTTCGCTTCGCAGAATTTCAAGGGTTAAAAGCGCAGGCACAGCGAAAGGTTAATTTTTGAAAAACTTCGCGCAAGTTTTCTTCAATCAAATTAAATCATTCATTTCGCAATCATCCCAGTCTGCCTTGCGTAATTGAACAAGCCGCCGGCATCCACGACAGGGCGGACGTCGCCGAGCGGTTTGAATTTGAAAACTTTGCCGGTGTTTTTCACGGTCACGGTTTGCGCGTCGAGGTCAACGGTCACTTCGTCGCCGGTTTTTAAAACATCAACCAGGCGTTCAGTGAGTTCGCACGGATATAATTCGCCGGTGGCGACGGAATTGCGGAAGAAAATGCGCGCGAAACTTTCAGCGAGGACAACTTTGCATCCGGCGGAACCCAGCGCAATCGGCGCGTGTTCGCGCGAGCTGCCGCAGCCGAAATTTTTCCCGGCAACGACGATCGGGTAATCGGTGTCGAGATTGCCTTCCTTGACAAAACGTGTCGAGTAGAGCGATTCGGGCAAACCGCACAGCGCGTACGAGCCGAGTTTTTCGTATTCTTCGGAAATCGTCGGCACGAGATTCAGATATTGCGCGGGAATGATCTGATCGGTGTCAATGTTATCGCGCACCACGTAAACCGGTCCTGTAAAAACAGATTGCATAATGTAAAGTCTGGTCGCTGCGCCGGGCGTTTTCAATCAGAAAGCAATGGGGGCGGCAATCCAGAATTCAGAATTCAGAATCTGAAATTTTTTTCAACGCGAGGCTGTGTTTTACATTTTCGAGTTTTCAAGTTTAATTGCGGCGTGATTGCTTTGCTGGATTACGATTCGGGAAATTTGCGCAGCGTGCATAAGGCTTTGCTGAAAGTTGGAGCGGACGTGCGCGTCGCGCGTTCTCCCGGTGAAATGGCGGAGGCGCGGGCGGTGGTGCTGCCCGGCGTCGGCGCGTTCGATGATTGCATTCAGGCGATGGAAAAACAGCGATTGCTCGAAGCCACGAAAAAATTTATC